>JAAYMJ010000085.1 GCA_012521455.1 Clostridiaceae bacterium | reverse complement strand
CAAATGTTACCAACAACAGCCTAGGTTACATTGACTCAAACAACTTCCGTTATGAAACAAAAGACGGCGTAGTTCATACAAACATGAGAACTTCCGTTGACAGCAAGTATGTAAATGTTGCGGTATCTGTTGACTTTGTAACAGGAAATGTATCCATCTACTTTGATGGTGAGCTTGTTGCAAATGGCACAGTAAGAACAACCCCGCAATCAGTTGCTGCTGAAATGGCTGCAATCGGTCTATCACCATGGCCAAATGACCAGTACTACAAGGGCTATGTTGATAACTTTACATTATACAATACTGTATTGACCGATGAGGAAATCGCAAAACTTTGCGGCAAACATGAACTAACCGTAAAATATGAAACAGAAGACGGTACAGCAGTAAAAGACAGCGACGTATACGAAGATTACTATGGATTTGAATTTAATGAAGATATCCCATCAGTAATCGCATACAACAACACATTGTATATACGCACTAATGACGTTGAAGGCGTATACGGCGTTGAAGATGAAATTACTGTAATCTACCGTAAAGTAAGCAGCGTTGAAGTTAATGAAGTTTTATATGAACCTGTTGGATACAAAGTACCACAAGGCAAGGATGTTCCCGCTCCGGATAAGCTATTTGTAAAAGCAACCCTTGACAATCAAGAATATGAAGCAGAATTCCCGGTAGTTTGGGATTATGACCCAGAAGAACATGAACCCGGAGACGTGGTAACAATTAAGGCATACATTGACGGCGCTGATGAGCCAGTAGCTGAAGACACAGTTGAAGTTTACTATAACTTTGATACAGCATATGAATACTTCAGGGCAAACGGCATGGATGTTGTAGAAGGCTACTTGGTATATGAAGGCAACAAGTTTGCTAACCCAAGCTTTGAAGAAAACTTTGAGGGCTGGTATAACGTAAATGCTAGCGGACAGATTGTTGAACTTCCGGAAAACTGGATACGATATGATGATATTGCGGCTGATGGAACATATTCAATAGGCACAACTGTAAGAAGTGGAGGACAATCAGCAGGTTCAATAATCGGATTTGCACCGCTTAATAACGGCCAGCCCACCAAAGCCGGACAAAAATTCTTAGTATCCTATAAGTGGTATACAGTAGAAGGCGCTATGACATCAACAATTGGTTTGACCACAAATATTAATCAAACCCAGGTTGATGAATCATGCGGTGGTACAGGTAACAGCGGTAATTCACCGGTATCAAGCAACCTTGCTGGATATCCGACAAATACCTGGAACACATTATTATATATCCTAACAGCAAATGATTACACAACCCACGCTCAGATTTACAACAGATGGGTAGGACCTTATGACCGCTTCGATGATTTCAAGTGCTATGAACTAGTGCTTGACGCAAACGGCAACCCAATTCAAATTAGCCAAGACGATTGCTTCGCGAAATTTGAAGCTAAGGTAGTAGACTTTGACGGAACAGAAACAGTTATCGCTGAAGGCTACAACAAGGTTGGAGTATCAATTAAAGTTGACGTTCCGGAACTTGAAGATTTTGTAAATGACCTTGGATTTGTAATTGCAAGGGCAGTGGTTAACGATGTAATCGCATTAGAAAATGTTGATAACCCGGTAGTTGTTGCAGGATATGAAGTAGTAGAAGAACTACAAGTTAAACTTGAACTTGACGAAGAAGCTAAAACTGCAACATTGAAGGGTATAAACCTAACAGATGCCGACGCTACAGTGACATTAATTATCGCAAGCTATGACGAAGACAACAAGCTTGTGGAAGTTAAATATCAGGATGTGACATTCGCAGCTGGCGAAGAAGACGGTAACTCTGTAACATTGTCACTAACTGAAGACGCAGCAGTAGTTAAGGCATTTGTTTGGAACTCAATCAAAGGCTTACAACCTGTTGAAGTTATAAGATAATTAAAATAAAAGAAGAAGGCCGGATTATCCGGCCTTCTTCTTTTATGCATAAAACAGGCGTGATTTTTTAAGGCAGAATTACATTAAAGAGGGTGCAAAAGCATACTAAATTTTTTAGTGTAGAAATTAGCTAAGCTTAACGGTATTTAGCTAAAATTTTTATGCGATTAAAAAAGAAAGCTTTAATATTTTAGTTAGATAGGATAAGCGTTTTATATATTTTTTTGTTTAGTGGTAAAAGCAATTATATAAAGATGGTGGAATATAATCTCAATATTTTTTAAAAAATTGTTAGAAAAGTGCTATAGGTGTTTTTCAAAACAACTCAGTTTTTTTAAGAATGGGTTTTGTTGATTTATTTACAACTAACTGACAAGACCAGGTTTAATATGTTTATAAAAATTGCACATTATGTAAGTTTATGGTATAATATTTTTAATATATCATGTTTTTAAATATATTTTTTAATCACTGTTTGACATTATAAAATCTATCAATTATTAAATTCTGTGCTAATCTGTGCTTAATTTCATGATGTTAACATAATAGAAAATACATTTGACTTTTCAAATTAATATAAATTAATCCGTGTCCTGCGGTCAGATAAAAACGGGTATAAATGAAAAGATAAAAAATATGCGCTTTTTGTAAAGATGGGGATTTGATATTGCATATTAATATAACAAGATTAAAAATATGTGAGGTGGTAAAGTGAAAAAAATTATTTTTTTATTGTTAACCCTTGCAATACTGCTTTTTGGCTGTTCCCAAGGGACTTTTGATGAAAGCGCGGCGCCAAATCCCGCACCAAAAGTAACAATGCAGGAAGAAAACCTTCCCGACCCGTCCCAGGTAAAACCAATTTTAATATACACAGGACGGAATAAAGGGTATGTAATCGGCGGCCTTGTGGAAGGCAATTTTATAAGCGTTCAGGAAGATAACAATTATAAAATGTTTAAAGTTTTAGACAAGGATAATTACATATTCTACGCGCCAAACGGCGAGTCAGTGGAAATTGCAAATGAAGTGGTAAACACTTACTGGACCCCCGCCACAGGTTCATATGATGTTGAAGTAAGTTTTAAAGACACATCCGCCCTTGACCCGAAAGGCCGCTACATTGCCCTTGCCAAATTTGAAAAGGAACAAGCGTGGGAAAAGAAAGTTTTGGATGAAAACGGTTCCTTTGAGCTGGATTTTGATGGCGACGGAAGCAACGAAAAAATAATAGTAAATAAAACGGGCAATAATGTTTCGTTGAATGTGGAAAACCAAAACGGAAACAGCAAGATTATAGAATTTGAAGTGGATGATGTTTATATTTCCACCTATGATGTGTATACCCTTGACGTGAACGAAGATGACGCGGCGGAACTAATTATATTGCTAAAGGGTCACAGGACTTCCGCGGGAATTTATAAAATAAATAGCACGTCCTGCGAAAAAATTTTGGGATATAATTTGAAAGATTAAAGTTTTTAGTAAATTTACAAATTGCGCAAAAATCAAAAAGCGTGAATATTTTAAATCACTCGGTTTTAGTGTAAAAATTATAAAATAAAAGAAAAAAGGCGGCGCATGCCGCCTTTTTGTACGCATGAAAGACTAATATAAGAACAATCCTTTGCGGCAGCAAGGCAAAGATACCGCTAAATTCCGTGGTATTCTCATGATTACCAAAAATAACACATTATCATTTGCGCCGGAAAAGGAAAAGCCCTTTTTCAAACAAAACCCGGAATTTAAGGTTTTTGTTTTTGAGTGTCTGCCGGCACACTCTGGCTGCAGCCGCTTTTTTTGCAATACTTGACAAATAAATTTTATTGGAGTAACATTTTATAAGTTAAAACTTGTGAGAGGGGATGGGAAAATGAAAGAAATGCCTTCTTTTTCAATGAATAAAGAGGAAATGTATAAATTATTAATACCGCAAATGAAGGAATTGTTAAACGACGAATCACATATAATAAGCAAACTATCAAACGCCTCCGCCCTTTTAAATATGGCTTTATCCGATATAAACTGGGTGGGGTTTTATTTAAGAAAAGGGGATGAATTAATACTTGGGCCCTTCCAAGGAAAAGTTGCCTGCACAAATATAAAAATCGGGAAGGGCGTTTGCGGCACTTGCGCGCAAAAAAGGCAAACCCAGCTGGTGGAAGATGTTCACAAATTCCCCGGCCACATTGCCTGCGATTCGGCGAGCAACTCGGAAATTGTGGTTCCCATATTTTGCGCAGGGGAAGTAGCTGCGGTTTTGGATATTGACAGCCCCGTTTTTTCAAGATTTGATGAGGTGGACAAGAAAAATTTGGAAGAAATATGCAGGATAATTGAAAGCGCTTGCGATTTTAAAACGCTTTATTTATAGGTGAAAGGATTGATAAGATGAAGGTCAATGATAAAATAGCAATGCTACGGGAACTAATGAAAAAACACGGCATTGACGCGTACATTATTACGGATTCCGACCCCCATATGAGCGAATATGTATCAGAACACTACAAGGCCCGCACATGGATTTCGGGATTTACAGGTTCAGCAGGCACCGTGGTGGTAACGCAAAACGAAAGCGCCCTTTGGACCGACGGAAGGTACCACATTCAGGCTGAAAAACAGCTCAAAGGCACGGAGATTAAGCTTTTTAAACAGGGAAACCCCGGCGTGCCCGGTGTTAACAATTGGATTTACGACAATTTAAAAGAGGGGCAGACGGCAGGATTTTGCGCTAAAACTTTTCCGGTGCTAATGGCGCAGGACCTTGAGAGGCTTCTTTCTAAAAAGAATATAAAAATTAATAAGGAACATGATTTTATTAGCGAAATATGGACTGAAAACCGCCCGCCAATCCCTATGGATGAAATTTTTATCCATGATATAAAATACAGCGGGAAAACTGCAAAAGAAAAAATTGATGAAGTGAGAAAACAAATGGAAAAAGAAGGCGCCGACTATTATTTGTTGGGAAGCCTTGACGATATCGCGTGGCTTTTTAACTTCAGGGGAAACGATGTGCCCTTTGTCCCTGTGGCGGCAAGCTATGCCCTAATTACAAAAGATGAAGCCTTTTTATTTATAAACGGAAAAAAAGTGCCCCAAAAGGTGAGGGAAATTTTCCGTGAAAACAACGTTACGGTTTTAGAGTATGACGAAGTTAAAAATCATTTGCAAAACTTAAAAAAGGGTACCATTGCCTTCGACAGGCGGAGGATTAACACATATTTGTATGACGCGATTAATAAAGATGTAACCAAAAAAGAAATCGCGGAAATTACCACAAAACTAAAGGCGGTAAAAAACGAAACCGAACTTGAAAACTTTAAAACCTGCCAAATCAGGGACGGCGTGGCAATGGTCAAGTTTTTAAAATGGGTTGAGGAAAATGTGGAAAAGGAAGAAATAACGGAGGTAACTGTCAGCGAAAAGTTAAAGGAACTAAGGCTCACACAGCCTGACTGCCTAGGCCCAAGCTTTGCCACAATCGCGGGGTACAAAGACCACGGCGCCATGATGCACTACTGTGCCGATGATGAAAGCAAGTACACCCTAAAAAATGAAGGGGTTATGGTGGTGGACTCAGGCGGGCAGTATTTGTGCGGCACCACCGATATTACAAGAACCGTCGTGTTTGAAAACATCACCGACGAGGAAAGGTTTGACTACACAATGGTGCTAAAGGCCCATATAGGGCTGGCGTCGGCCAAGTTTTTGGAAGGCACCACGGGCTCTAACTTGGATATTTTGGCAAGAAAACCCCTTTGGGATATCGGCCTTGACTATAAATGCGGCACAGGCCACGGGGTGGGGTACTGCTTAAGCGTGCATGAGGGCCCGCAAGGGTTCAGCCAGTACCCAAGCCATGTTAGGCTTGAAAAGAACATGAATGTTACAATTGAGCCGGGCATTTACAAGGAAGGCAAACACGGAATAAGGATTGAAAACATGTATAATGTGGTGGAAGATGAAAAGACCGAATACGGCCAGTTTTACAGGTTTGAGGTTATGACCCTTTGTCCCATTTCACTTCGGGGAATTGACGAAAAATTGCTGACTGACGCTGAGAAAAAGTGGCTCAATGATTATCACAAAAAGGTGTATGAGGAATTAAAGGACTATCTTTCCGAAGACGAAAGGGCATGGCTTAAGGAAAACACTAGGGAGATATAACAAAAAGCAGCGCGAAAGCGCTGCTTTTTGTATGGCTTTTCTAAATCGGGCTTTATACACCACAGAAAAAGGTTTGAAAGCCATCTATAAAGGCTCGTTATGAACTGGCGTTTTGGGGTTAGCCTCTTAAATCTAAATAGGATGTGCTAAAAAGGTATCTTAAAACCATTTTGAAAAAAGCCAGCCCGGTACCGCACGGGCTGGCGGGCTTGTGTTTGCTTTAAATTGGCTGGTTTAAAACTTTGGTTTATCGGCTAAATTTACATGGCAGTACCCGTTGGGGTTTTTCTTTAGGTATTCCTGGTGGTATTCTTCGGCTTCGCAGAAATGCTCGAGAGGTTTTACTTCCGTAACAATGGGTTTATCATATTTCTTTTGCTCATTTTCCATTTCTTCTTTTATAACGGGAAGGTCTTCCTCGTCAACATAATAAATGCCCGTCCTGTACTGAACCCCTATGTCGTTTCCCTGACGGTTTAATATGGTGGGGTCAATGATGTAAAAATAATATTTTAAAAGGGTTTTTAAGCTGACCTTGTCAGGGTCATATTCAATTTTTACGCATTCCGCGTGCCCCGTTTCCTTTATTTTTTCGTAAGTCGTTGTGGGGCAAATCCCGTTCGCGTACCCCACGCGAGTGCTGATTACCCCAGGGATTTCGGAAAAGTACGCTTCCACTCCCCAAAAGCAGCCGCCGGCAAGGTAAATCACTTTTTTATTCATTGTATCAATCCTTTCTTAATTAAAAATAAAATCACAATATTTATTATGCAAAACATAGGCACCAAAATTTTAAATTTAAAATGTTTTGTTTTATGGTTAAATATTTGCATTCCCAAATATGCCCCGAAAGGGCCAAAAAACGCAAATGCCAAAAGGGCAGCCTCGCTTATGCGCCATTTTTTTGCTTTTGCCTTTAGCTTGTCTAAACCAAACAGAATAAATGAAAAAATATTGGTCAATAAAATAAATGTAGTCATAATTTTTCCTTTCACCATTTTAATTACATTATAAATGATATATAATGTTCTTGACAAGTAAATTCTAGGGGAGTATACTTTAGGAAGTTAAATGAGAAGGAGATTTGTTATGAGCAGTCTAATTGGCGAAAATGAAGGGAAAAAGCTGGTTGTTGAGATTGACGGT
>JAAYMJ010000084.1 GCA_012521455.1 Clostridiaceae bacterium | reverse complement strand
TCCTACCATGCGGCTTCCAAACAACGCAAACTTTTCTTTTAAATATATTGAAGGGGAAGGCTTGCTGTTGCTCCTTGACGCGAACGGTATTTGCGCGTCAAGCGGATCCGCGTGCACATCGGGCTCCCTTGACCCGTCCCATGTGCTATTGGCAATAGGGCTTGACCATGAAACAGCCCATGGATCTTTGAGAATATCCCTGTCAGAATTTAATACTGAAGAAGAAATTGACAAGTTTTTGGAAGTGTTGCCTGCGGTTGTTCAAAGGCTCAGGGATATGTCTCCGCTATATGACAAGAGATAGGAGGAAAAGACATGATTTACTCAGAAAAAGTTATGGACCATTTTACAAACCCGCGAAATGTCGGCGAAATCCCTGACGCTAACGCGGTTGGCGAAGTTGGAAACGCAAAATGCGGGGACATTATGAGAATGTATATGAAAATTGAAGACAACATAATTAAAGACGTAAAATTTAAAACATTTGGCTGCGGCGCCGCGATTGCAACTAGTTCAATGGCAACGGAGCTTGTAAAAGGAAAAACCATCGATGAGGCGCTAAAGCTTACAAATAAAGCCGTAGTGGAAGCTCTGGAAGGGCTTCCTGATGTAAAAATCCACTGCTCGGTTTTAGCTGAGGAAGCAATCAAAGCCGCAATAGATGACTACTACAAGCGCCAGGGATTAGAACCTGTTAGCGGAATTAGTGAAAATAGTGACCATCACCATGATGGGCACAGCGGGGATGAAGAGTAATAAAAAGTAACATATTGCCATATATATCTTTAAATGGTATAATTTTATATGAAAAAATATATGGTGGTAGGTGTTAAAATGAAAAAAGTATTTTGTGTTCTTTTAACTTTTCTGCTAACCTTTTCTTTTATTTCCATTGTAAACGCGGATTAGTTATATAATTATCCTGAAGAATCGGTTGAGTTTATGAACATGATAAAATCTTTCAACCCGAAAAGATAAAAAACAAAGCACCAAAAGGTGCTTTGTTTTTTTGTAAAAAATTTTGGCTAATAAATGTTAATTATTGAAAAAATATTGCAATTATTAAATATTTTGTGAAAATATAAACATCAATAACTTTTATGTGATATAATAATAAAAAAACCATAAAAATTAGGATGGTGTTATAAATTGAAAAAATTAATTTCCCATGCTTTGGATTTCTTTCTTATATTTAATTCTCTTTTTGCCTTCGCACAGGATTTTAATGAGTTAACTATGCAGTTTAATAACAAACAATATGAAAAAGCCATAACATTGGCTGATGAGATTTTAAAAGAAGACAATTCAAATATGAAAGCCCTGTTTGTTAAGGCGGATTCGTTTTTTGAATTGGGGAAAATAAAAGCGGCATACGATACATATAAAATTATTTTAGAAAAAAACCCCAAAAATGAAATTGCCTTATACAGCGGGGCGCGCTGCCTTGCGCTCCTTGATGACGGGAGTGAGGCGGTAAAGCTTTTAAAAACGCTAATTTCCCAAAACCCGGAGATAAAAGGGAAAATTTTAAATGATGAGAACTTTCACAATATAAAAAGCCTGGATTCTTTTAAAAAACTTATGGGCATAAACGTGTTTTTTGGCGGGAAGCTTTTGTACTTGGATGTTTTGCCCGTTAATGTGGAAGGCAGGGTTTTAATACCCTTGCGGGCAATTTTTGAGGAATTTGACGCTTCCGTTTCATATGATGAAGCCACAAAAACCATAACCGTAACAAAAGAAGGTTTATCCATAAAGCTTACAATAGGGGACAGGGTTTCCTACATAAATGGTGTGGAAAAATTATTAGACGTTCCCGCCCAGATTGTTGACGGAAGGACGCTTGTGCCTGTAAGGTTTATAAGCGAAACATTGGGGGCGAAAGTTTTATGGGATGACAAGAACAAAATCATAGACATACTTACACCTGCTAATCACGGCAATTTAAGCTATGAAAGCGAAAAGGCGGAAATTGATAAACATGTTGTGGTTTTGCCCGTTTCAGGCGCCAAAATAAACCCCTTCCCGTTAGACGAGAAGGAAGGAATGTGCCAGATAGTTTTTACAACAGAAGAAGGGTTTGAAAAATTTAAAGATTTATCCTTGCAAGGAAAAATAAATTACGTAATTTCAAAGATTTACGAAAATTATTCCCAGATTAAAAGCGCAAACCCGGTCTATGCAAAAGTCATTTACAATGAAAGGTCTTACTTTGAGGGCACATATCTCATTGACAGGCCAAGCGAAATATATCTGACATATTATGAAAAAGGAAAAGTAACAAATGTTGTAAGACAGATGGATGAAAACTATAAAGACTACTACGTTACTGAGGTTATAAAAGATGATGGGGAAAAGGAAAATGAGAAAGATAAGGATGACAGCCAGAAAGAAATAGCAAAACAAACCGGTGAAAATGAAAATGAGAATGAGAATGAGGAAACGGTCCCTGTTGAGGAAGAAGCCCAGCCTGAAGAGTTATCCTATTCTGTTATTAAAAATGAGGGGGAACCCATAAGGCTTGTATCCGATAAAGGGGATTGGGAAATTGTGCTTCCTGAAGGTTTCACCGAATTTTCAAATTTCCCGTTATATTATTCGGCGTTTAATCAGCAGACATTTGAAAACATTTCTATAAGAATGGCTCCGTTAGAATCGAAAAATAATTTAAAGGAAATTGTAGCTGACTTAATGAATGAAAGCTTAGAAGAAAATGAATTTATGAAAGTGAATATCATTAAGGATATAAGCGATGAGACATTAAACG
>JAAYMJ010000083.1 GCA_012521455.1 Clostridiaceae bacterium | reverse complement strand
CGTCTGCGCCCAGGCGTTTCGCGCTTCTAGCCGCGTCCATGGCAACGTTTCCGCCGCCGACAACCGCAACCTTTTTGCCCACATAGATGGGAGTGTCCACATTGGGGAATTCGTAAGCTTTCATGAGGTTTATCCTTGTTAAAAACTCATTGGCGCTATAAACCCCGTTGTAGCTTTCCCCCTCAATATTCAAAAACGAGGGAAGGCCCGCGCCGGTTCCGATAAACACAGCGCTAAAGCCGTACTCATTAAATAATTCCTCAATCAATATGCTCTTTCCCACAACCACGTTGGTCTGGATTTTTACACCCATTTGAGTCAGGGCATCGATTTCCTTTTGCACAATTTCTTTAGAGAGCCTGAACTCGGGGATACCGTAAACCAAAACCCCGCCGGGCTTGTGAAAGGCCTCAAAAATCGTAACGTCATAGCCCCGTTTTGCCAGCTCGCCCGCGCAGGCCAATCCCGCGGGTCCTGAGCCGATTACCGCAACTTTGATGTTGTTTTTCTCGATTTTTGGCGCTTTAAACTCCCCATGCTTTAAATAATAATCCGCGGCAAAGCGTTCAAGCCTTCCAATGCCCACGCTTTCGCCTTTAATCCCCCGCACGCAGTACTTTTCGCACTGGTTTTCCTGGGGGCAGACCCTGCCGCAGATTGCGGGCAGTGTATTGGTTTCGGTAATTTTTTCATAGGCCTCGATATATCTCCCCTCTTTAATCAAACTGATAAAATCGGGGATTTGTACCCCCACAGGGCAGCCTGAAACACAGGGGCGGTGCTTGCAGTTTAGGCACCTTTCCGCCTCCTGTTTTGCCTCTTCCTCGCTGTAACCCAGCGCCACTTCTTTAAAAGTTGTGGTCCTTAATTTGTCCTCAATGTGCGGCATTGGGGTTTTTTTCGGTGACATATTAGGCATTTTTCATACCCTCCAGTCTGCACTGATGAAGCGCCTCTTTTTCAAATTTTTTATACATGGCCTGCCTTTTTATGGCGTCGTCAAAATCCACTAAATGGCCGTCAAAATCGGGGCCGTCAACGCAGGCAAACTTGGTTTCTCCCCCCACCCTGATACGGCAGCCGCCGCACATTCCTGTGCCGTCAATCATTATGGGGTTCATGCTGATGATGGTCTTTATCCCATATTCCCTTGTTATGTCGCAGACCGCCTTCATCATCATAAGGGGCCCGATTGCCACCACCAAGTCGTACTTGTTACCTTCGGCTATCAGCTGCTTTAGGATATCGGTCACAAAGCCCTTTGTGCCGTTTGAGCCGTCGTCAGTGGTGATTATGCACCTGTGGGAAATTTGTTTTAATTCATCTTCCAATATAATTAAATCCTTGTTCCTAAATCCTGCGATAGCGTGAACCTCGCAACCTAGGTTATACAAGGTTTTAGCCTGGGGGTAGCTAATGGCGGTGCCAAGCCCGCCGCCGATTACCGCCGCCTTTTTGTAGCCTTCAAGATGGGAGGGGTTTCCAAGGGGGCCTAAAAAATCAAGTATATATTCCCCTTCCTCTTTTTGCCCAAGCTTTATAGTGGATTTTCCCACCTCTTGGAAAATGATTGTAACGGAGCCTTTTTCCCTGTCATAGTCGGCAATGGTCAAAGGCACCCTTTCGCCTTTCTCGTCAACGCGGAAGATAATAAATTGCCCCGCTTGCGCTTTTTTCGCCACAAGGGGCGCGTGTATTTCCATAAGTTTTATCGAATCTGAAAGAATTTTCTTTTTTAGTATTTTATACATTCCCTATTCCTTCCCCATTAGTTTATATAAAAATATAGTAAGTAATATTATATATTTAATGGGTTTTCATTTCAATAGCCAAAGCGCAAATGGATAAATTTCGTGTAGTTTTACAAAAAATAATAAATTACTCCGCCCCGACAAGTTCCTTTAGGCTCTCTAGTGACTGCAGCCCCACTTTTTTTGCCACCATGCTGCCGCCTTTTACCACGACAAAGGTGGGAATGCTTACAATCCCGTAATTGTACGCAATCTCGGGCTCGTCGTCAACATTTACCTTGCAAACTTTAATATTTAAGCTTTCATCATTTGAAAGTTCCTCAACAATCGGGCTTGCCGCCCTGCATGGAGCGCACCAGGGCGCCCAGAAATCCAAAAGCACGGTTTTGTCGCTTTCAATTACTTCTTTTTCATAATTTTGTTTTGTTATCTCAATTACCGCCATAATCATTTCCCTTTCCCGTTTTTATTTTTTAAATAACTTTTTATGCTGATTGAAACATTTGCCCCGTCGGACACCGCCTTCGCAATCTGTAAAAGCCCGCCTATGCAGTCACCCGCGGCAAAAATCCCGGGGATGTTGGTCATATACCCGCTGTCCACTAGTATATTGTCATCCTTTGTAACTATCCCCAGTTTCAATGCAAAGTCGCCCGCGCCCGCGGTGCCTTCCGCCACAAAAATCCCGTCAATTTGATAATTATTAAGCTCAGTTTCAATTTTCTCCACTTTATCTTCCCCTGAGATTTTTAAAATTTTGTCCTTAACAAACTTGACTTCCGGGGGGAATTTGTCCGATTCCGCCTCTTTCCCGTTGGTGAAAATGGTAATATCCTTGGAAAACCTGACTAGTTCTTGGGCCTCATGGGCGGCGTAGTCGCCAGACCCTATTACCCCTATCCTTTTTCCTTTAAAGAAAAAGCCGTCGCAAATTGCGCAAAAGCTTATGCCTTTTCCCAAAAAATCCATAAACCCGGGGATTTTTAAGTTTTTCCTTGCCTTTCCCGTTGCCAAAAGCACGCTTTTTGCCAAAAATTTTTCATTGGGCGTGGAAACTGAAAAGCTTCCATCCTCATAGTTTTGCGAAATATCTATAACTTCGTCTTCCAAAATTTCAGCGCCCAGCCTTTTTGCCTGCTTCATGCCGTTTTCATGTAAAATGCGGGCGTCTATTGGCTCAGAAAACCCATAGTAGTTTTCAATCACGCTTGCCCCTTCTAACGCCCCGTAGCCTTTTCCAATCACCAAAACGCGTAAATTTGCCCTCGCAAGATAAATTGCGGCGCTGACCCCGGCGGGGCCCTTGCCCACAATTACCGTATCGTAAATCAAATTACACCCTCCTTTCATTGATTAACTATATATTACACCATTTTTCATTAATTTGCTAGTATGTAAAACCACTTTTTTTACTATTTTAGATTGTTTTTTTTACTTATTTATGTTACACTTATGGGGTTATTTACTTTATGAAAGGATTGTTTTTAGTGAAAAAATTTTTAACCTTTTTATTATCCGTTGTAATGGTATTATCCCTTGCTTCCTGCGGCGGCAACAGCACAAAGGAGGCGCAAAAATGCGTGGAAGGCATGTTTGACTCTTTAATCGCGCTGGATTTTGACGCTGCTGACAAATATGTGAACATGGATGAAATCAAAGCCTTTTACTCCCCCGAAGACGACGGTTCCGCTGAACTTTTCATGTCAGCCGTATTTGATAGATTAGGCTATGAAATAATTAACGCGCAGAAACTTGACAATAAAAACGTGCTTGTTAAAACCAAAATTACCGCCGTTGACTTTGAAACACTGGCAATGGATTTTTACAACCAGCTTATGATTTATTCCATCCAAACCGGCGGGGCTCAGGATGAAAACACGGAACAAATTATTACCGATATGCTTTTTACTGTTGCGGACAACGCAACTGAAATGGAAGAAAACGAAGTTGACATTTTGGTTTCAAAAAACGATAATGGTTATAAAGTCATGCTTGACGAATACTTCTTAAACGCCTTATATGGAAACGTTACCACAAGCAGCCCCGAAGGGCAGTATGAAGAAGATTATTATGATGAACAAACCAATGGTGATGTGGTACCTGATGAAAATTAAAATAAAATAGAAAGGGTATGGGGAAATGAAGAAATTTGCTTTATGCCTTGTTAGTTTTATTTTAATTTTTGCGCTGTGCTCATGCTCAAAAAATCCCGCAAAGGACACAGTGGAGGGCATGCTTTCGGCGCTTTCTGCATGCGACTTTGAAAAGGCCAAAAACTATGTGGATACCCAAGATATCACAAATTACAGCGAGGACTATATAATAAATGCCTTTTTGGAAAATATGTCCTATGAAATTTTAAACGTAAAAAAAGACGGGAAAAATTTTGTGGTGAGCGCCAAAATCACCACCATAAACTCAAGGGAGTTTATAAAAAAATACGTTCAAAAAACCATGGCGGTTCTTCAAACCAATTTCAGCAAGAAATTCACCGCTGAGGAGTTAAAAAACATTGTAAATGAAATTACAAAGGATAACCCCCAAAAAAGCGAAAATGAAGCCAGCATATTGGTTAAAGCCCAAGACGGGGCGTATAAAGAGCTTTGCAATGATGAACTTTTAGGCGCGCTTTTTGACCACTACAAGGAAACCTATGACGAAATAATCAAAGAAATGGAACAAGGATTAGTTTTGGAAAACTGATATCCGCCCCCGCGGGGGCGGATTTTTTATGCTTTTTAAAGCCCTGCAAACTTGATTTATTTACCATATTATTATATACTCTAATTATAAATGTTGTTAAAAAATGCAAAACAAAAGGCGGTGGCAGGATGCTTTCCCAAGTAAAAAGCTGCGCATTATGCGGCATTGAAGGAAACATAATAACTGTTGAGGCCGACATTTCCACAGGCCTTCCCGCTTTTGACATTGTGGGGCTTCCTGACACAACGGTCAAGGAGGCAAAAGAGCGGGTAAGATCCGCCATTAAAAACACCGAATTTGAGTTTCCTTCCAAAAAAACCGTCATAAATCTCGCGCCTGCCCATTTGAAAAAAGAAGGCACCCACTATGACCTTCCCATTGCGGTTGCAATTCTTTTAAGCTCAGGGCAAATAAAAGGCGTAAACGCAGATGATTACGCTTTTTTGGGCGAACTTTCCTTATCGGGGGAACTGCGGGCGGTCTCGGGGGTTTTACCCAGCGCCATCGGCGCGAAAGAGGCAAATATAAAAAACATAATCGTCCCCTTTGACAACGCAAAAGAAGCCGCCCTTGTGGAAGGCATAAACGTATACGGCGCAAAAAGCCTAAAAGACGTGTATTACCACTTAACGGGGGAAGCGCCCATCCAAAAAACCACTGTGGATGTTATAAGCTTTTTTAACCAGCATAAAAAATACGATGTGGATTTTTCGGAAGTAAAGGGTCAGGAAAACGTAAAACGGGCATTACTAATTGCCGCCGCGGGCGGGCATAACACCTTAATAATCGGTTCCCCCGGAAGCGGCAAAACCATGCTTGCCGAGCGCCTGCCCACTATTTTACCCGACATGACGCTGGAAGAAGCGATTGAAGTTACAAAAATCCACAGCGTCGCAAATATCTTATCAAAGGATTGCCCCTTGGTGTCGCACCGGCCTTTCAGGTCCCCCCACCATTCCGCCTCAGCCATTGCGCTAGTCGGCGGGGGGCACAATTCAAAACCGGGGGAAATTTCACTGGCCCACAACGGGGTGCTCTTTTTAGACGAATTCCCCGAATTTAAAAAAGACGCCATAGAGGCCATGCGCCAGCCCATTGAGGACGGAAAGGTGGTAGTATCAAGGATTAACGCCACCAATGAATACCCCTGTTCCTGCATGCTGGTTGCGGCCATGAACCCCTGCAAGTGCGGCTACTACGGCGAGGACCCTTCCCGCTGCAAATGCTCGGAAAAAAGCGTGCAAAGCTATCTTTCCCGCATTTCAGGGCCGATTTTGGACAGGTTTGACATTCAGGTTACCTCACCTTCTGTAAAGTACCAGGACCTTTACAAAAAAAATGACGAGACATCGGAAGTTTTAAGGGAAAGGGTGAATAACGCAAGAAAAATCCAGCAGCTAAGGTACAAGGGCGAAAACATCACAAAAAACGCCGACCTTAAAGGGGCGCTTTTGGAAAAGTACTGCAAGCTATCGTATGACTGCCAAAAAATCATGAAAGAGGCTTTCAATAAAATGAATTTATCCGCCCGCGCCTACACAAAAATATTAAAAGTGGCTAGAACAATCGCGGATTTAGCGGGGAAACAAGACATAGACATAGATTCACTTGCCGAGGCCATATCCTACAGGGCTTTGGATAGGAACTTTTTTTCATAAGGTGGAGTCCAATTGAAAAAGTTAACCTTTGATAAAATATTTGCCTTAATATTCCGCGTTCTTTTGATTGTCGCGTTTATTGGCGCCTATTTTGCCAAAATATATATAAATATGTTCACCGCGTTCCTTGCTTTCGTCCTTTCGTTTTTGCCAAGCGCCGTGACTTTTAAAAACACAAAGCTGCCTAGGGGCTTTCAGCTTGTGATTTTAATTTTTATCTTCGGTTCCCTTTTTCTTGGCGAAATAAGCGGGTTTTACTACCGCTTTTTCTGGTGGGACGACATGCTTCACTTTATGAGCGGCATAATTTTAGGGGCCATTGGGTTTTTATTGGTGTACGCCTTAAACGAGGATGAAAGGATTTTATTCCGCTTAAGCCCGCTGTTTGTGGCCCTTTTTACCTTTACCTTTTCTTTGGCGTGCGGGGCTGTGTGGGAAATTTTTGAGTATTTTATGGACGTAAACTTTGGCTTTAATATGCAAAAAACGGGTCTTGACGACACCATGTTTGATTTAATTTACGACGCCATAAGCTCATTTTTAATTTCGGCCCTCGGTTTTTTTTCGTTGAAAAAACGCCGGTTTTAGATTGAAAAATATACAATTTGTGATAAAATTATCTTATTGATTAATTTGGAGGATGGAAATATGGAAAAAATCGCAAACAGGGTTTCAACCATAAAAGGTTCAGCAATCCGTGAAATTTTTAAAGTTCTGGCCAATGGAAACATTATCTCCTTCGCGGGCGGCGCGCCTGACCCTGCGCTGTTTCCTGCGGATTTGATGTCGGATCTGGCGGCCGGCATATTAAAAAACGAAGGGGCCCTTGCGCTATCTTATGGTATTACGGAAGGATATAACCCGTTAAAAGAGGAAATTATAAAAAGGTTAAAAAGACAAAACATTATTTCTGAAAACGATAACTTTATAATCACCACAGGGGGCCAGCAGGTGATTGACCTTGCGGCAAAATCCCTTGTAAATGAGTTTGATAAGGTAGTGGTGGAAGACCCCAGCTTCATAGGGGGCTTAAATTCCTTTAGAAGTTATAACGCAATACTAATTCCTGCGCCGGTTTTGGATGACGGCTTGGATTTGGATTATTTGGAAGAAAAAATACTAAAGAAAGAAAAAATTAAACTTTTATACACCATACCCACTTTCCAAAACCCCTCGGGGATTACCATGAGCCTTGAAAAGCGCAAAAATCTTTTGGATTTGGCGGAAAAATACGACTTTTTGATTTTGGAAGACAACCCCTACGGTGAGCTTAGGTTTATGGGGGAAGACATTCCAACCATTAAGTCCTTGGATAAATTAGGCCGCGTGATTTACGCGGGCTCCCTTTCAAAGGTACTGTCCCCGGGCTTGAGAATAGGTTTTTGCGCGGCGGATAAAAATATTTTGGAAAAGATGATTGTATGCAAACAAGTATCCGACGTACATACCCCTGTGCTAAACCAAATGCTGGCACACAGGGTTTTGTGCTCCATGGATTTTGATAAGCATATCCAAAAAGCCCAAAAGCTTTATGGGGAAAAATGCGCCCATATGTTAGCATGCATGGACAAATACTTCCCCCAGGGTGTAAAATACACACGGCCTGAGGGCGGGATTTTCATCTGGGTGGATTTAAAGAAAGACATAGACACAAAGGAACTTCTAAAGGTTGCGGTTGAAAGGGGCGTTGCCTTTGTGCCGGGAGCCACCTGCATGGTGGATATTGAAAAGCCCTCCAACAAGCTAAGGCTTAACTATTCCCTTTCAACTTTTGAGCAGATTGAGAAAGGGATTAAAATACTTGCAGAAATTTTGTGAAAGGACTAAGTATGATGGAAAAAAAGAAAGTAATCTTTAGCGGCGTCCAGCCATCGGGCGAATTAACACTTGGGAATTATCTTGGCGCCTTGAAAAACTGGGCGGCACTTCAGGATGAATATAACTGCGCGTTTTCTGTTGTTGATTTGCATTCCATTACGGTAAAGCAGGATCCTGCTTCTTTGCGCCAAAAATCCATTGACGTGCTTGCGCTATTTATCGCCTGCGGGATTGACCCTGAAAAGAACTTGCTTTTCTTTCAGTCCCACGTTCCACAGCATGCGCAGCTTTCCTGGGTTTTAGGCTGCTTTACCTATATGGGGGAACTTTCAAGAATGACCCAGTTTAAGGATAAGGCAAGCAGGCACCAGGACAACATAAACGCAGGGCTGTTTACCTATCCTGTGTTAATGGCTGCCGACATACTGCTTTATCAGACGGATTTAGTGCCCGTAGGCAACGACCAAAAACAGCATTTGGAACTTGCCAGGGATATTGCCCAGAGGATAAATAACCTCTACGGCAATGTTTTCAAAGTCCCACAACCATATATCCCAAAAGTGGGGGCAAGGATTATGAGCCTTCAGGACCCCACAAAAAAGATGAGCAAGTCGGACGAAAACCCGAATGCTTATATCTCGCTATTAGACAAGCCCGAAGTTATAATGAAAAAAATCAAAAGGGCGGTTACCGACTCGGGTTCCGAGGTTAAATACGCCGAAGGAAAGGACGGCATAAACAACCTTTTGAATATTTACTGCGCCATGACAAATAAGTCAATAGGTGAGGCGGAAGCCGAATTTGAAGGCAAAGGTTATGGCGACTTCAAACAAGCAGTGGGCGAGGCGGTTGTGGAAGGATTGAGGCCCATTCAGGAAAAATACTATGATTTAATCAGTAACCGTGATTACCTTGAGGGTATCTACAAAAAAGGGGCGCAAACAGCTTCCCAGATTGCTGACCGTACCCTTAAAAAGCTTTATAAAAAAATTGGTTTTGTAGTTTAAGGGGAGATAATTATGGACAGCTCATTAAGCATAATCCTGGCCTTTGCCCTATCTTTTTTGGCATCTTTTGCCACAACGCCGCTTGTGAAAAACCTGGCCTTTAAAGTCGGCGCCATTGACATTCCAAAAGATGAGCGCAAAATCCACAAAAAACCCATCCCCCGCCTCGGGGGGCTTGCGATTTTCTACGGTTTTATCGCAAGCGTGCTGATTTTTGCCGAAATTACCCGCGAAATCAGGGGTATTATTTTAGGCGTTGTGGTAATAGTGCTCCTTGGGATTTTTGACGACATATACCAGTTGAGCGCAAAGGTAAAATTTCCAATCCAGATAATCGCGGCAATTATCCCCATACTTCACGGGGTTGTTATATCCTATGTTTCAATGCCCCGCTTTATTGTGCCCGAGGGCACCTTGTACTTATCCTATTTTTCATATCCTTTGACGGTGTTTTGGATTGTGGCGGTAACTAACGCGGTAAATTTAATCGACGGGTTAGACGGTTTGGCGGTGGGGGTTTCATCCATTTCATCCCTATCCCTTTTGTGTATTGCGCTGATTGTGAGCGAGCCACAGGTTGCCCTTTTAACCGCGGCATTAGCAGGCGCATGCTTTGGGTTTTTACCTTATAACTTTAACCCCGCTAAAATCTTTATGGGAGACACTGGCGCCACATTTTTGGGTTTTATTTTAGCCACAGTTTCCGTGCAGGGCTTATTTAAAGCCTACGCGGTAATATCTTTTGCGGTGCCCCTTTTGGTATTGGGCCTTCCCATTTTTGACACAGGGTTTACGATTTTAAGAAGGATAAAAAACAAAAAGCCCATAATGGGGGCAGACCGGGGCCATCTTCACCACAAGCTTTTGGACATGGGATTTTCCCAAAAGCAAACGGTGAGTATTTTGTGCCTTATGAGTTCAATCCTTTGCTTAAGCGCGATAATCCTAATCGGGAGCGGCGCTTTGAGGGCTTTGATTTTGGTTGCGCTCATTTTGGTGTTTATAATTTTCGCCGCGAGAAATTCCAATTTAAGCGAATTTTTAAAAGATGAAGAAGAAAACGCCGCCCCACAGGATAAAAACGATTTAAAGTGAAGCATTTTGCTTCACCTTTATTTTTATCACAAAAAACGAAAGGACGAAAATAT
>JAAYMJ010000082.1 GCA_012521455.1 Clostridiaceae bacterium | reverse complement strand
AAGCCCGCGCAATGGAAAGCCTTTGCTTCTGGCCCCCGGAATAGTTGGTCCCCCCTTGGGACACAAAGGAGTTTATCCCACCGGGCAGATTTTTTACAAAGTCCCACGCTTCGCTAATTTTTAGGGCATTTATAACCTCCTCGTCCGTTGCGTCCTCTTTGCCAAACAATATATTATCCTTGATGGTGCCGCTAAACAGCAGCGCTTTTTGGGGGACAACGCCTAAGGATTTCCTCAGTTCATCCTGCGGGATTTTTTTAATATCCACGCCGTTTATTTTAATAGAGCCTTCCGTAACGTCATAAAACCTTGGGATTAAATTTACAAGCGTGCTTTTGCCGCTGCCCGTCCCCCCCACAATCGCCACGGTTTCGCCACGGCATGCCGTGAAGGTGATATTTTCTAAAACCGGGGACTCGGCGCCGGGATAGTAAAATGTTACGTTTTCAAAGCTTAAAACCTCGCCGGTTTTTATATCCCCAATCTTCATATTCCCTTCGTTTGTAATTGAGGGGTTTTGTTCTAACACTTCATTTATCCTTGAGGCGGAAACCGACGCCCTTGGTATCATTACAAATAGCAAGCCGAACATCATCAGGCTTCCCATAATCTGGGTGGCGTACTGGATTACCGCCATTAAATCCCCCACCTGCATGTTTAGCCTGTTTATGCTTTTTGCGCCAACCCAAACGATGAAAATTGAGGTAAAGTTCATCAATAGCATCATGCCGGGCATATTCAGCGACATGATCCTGTGGGCCTTCATGCTGCTTTTGGCTAAATCCCAGCTTGCTTCCTTAAAGCGCCTCTGCTCGTCCTTTTCCCTGTCAAAGGCGCGGATAACCCTGATTCCCGTTAAATATTCCCTGAAAACCAGGCTTAATTTATCAATTTTTTTCTGCATGGATTTAAAAATGGGGGTTGCGTTTTTGGAGATAAAATAAAACAGCATAAATAAAAGCGGCACCGCGCAAAGGAGTACCCCAGTTAAGGTATAGTCATACCTTGTAATGCTGATTACACCGCCAATTAACATAAAGGGGCCTGACACCATAGCGCGAAGCATCATAATAATTGAGTTTTGCACCTGTGTCACGTCGTTTGTGGTGCGGGTAATTAGGCTTGAGGCGCCGAATTTGTCAAACTCGCTTGGCATAAAGGTTTCAACTTTTTGAAATATGGCGCGCCTTGTGTCCTTGCCAAAGCCCATGCCCGCTTTTGCCGAAAACAGCCCCGACGCCACAAGGCAGGCACCGCTTAATATTGATACCAAAAGCATTTTCGCGCCTTCCTGAAAGATGTAGGGAATGTTACTGTTCATTATCCCTTCATTTACTATATTTGCCATTATATCCGGCAAAATCAACTGGGAAATGGCCTCAATGCCAATTAAAATCACGCTGGCAAACAAAAGCCCCAGATAGGGCCGCAGGTATTTTTTAAAAAGCTTAAACATCAAAACCGTCCCTTCATGTGAAATCTATTTTAAAATTATATAATTTCAGCCAATTTGTGTCAAACCACCTTT
>JAAYMJ010000081.1 GCA_012521455.1 Clostridiaceae bacterium | reverse complement strand
CATTTCCCATATGTAAGGTCCTGGTATTCATCATCTTTTCCTACATATTTTACAATTGACCAGTTTTCTTTTATGTTTCTTAGCTTAATATCTTTTTTGTATTTCCCAAGCAGTATGCCGAGTTTATTGGGTTTTTGCCCGTCTTTTCCGTATTTTAAAATATAATTGTCAATATGTTCGTAAAATTCTTCATAACTATAAAAACCGTAAGGTATAACGCTTTTGCCGGGAGGGAGCAGGTCATCAATTTCCCACGCCAACCCTGATGAATAGCTAAATACTTCACCGCCTAATTCGCGGCACAAAGGCAAAACGCCGTATTTTAGATGCCAGTCAGGGATGTATGCCATACTAACACCCCGAATTTATTGTATTTTTTATAATTAAGACATAGTTTAAACTACATCAATAATTCTCCACTTTAGCGTTTTTTATATAAGACCTTTTTTCCAGTATAAACATTTACCCCACATAAAAGTTATTTATTGGGAATTTCAAAGATTTTTCCTTCCCAGTTCCTAAACACAGCCCTGTTATCTCCGATATACATAAGGTAGTTTGGCAAAATCGGGGTTTTTCCAAGCCCCCCGGGCCCGTTTACAATGTAAGTTGGAATTGCCATTCCAGAAGTGCGGCCTCTTAGGGATTCCATTATCTCAATACCTTCTTCAATCCGTGCCCAGAAGTGGGATGTGCCTTTTACGGCTTTGGGATGGAAAATGTAGTAGGGCTTTACCCGTATTTTTAAAAGGTTTTGGTTTAACTTCCTGACAATGTATGGGTCGTTGTTAACCCCGTTTAATAACACCATTTGGTTGCCTAAAGGTATTCCTGCGTCAGCCAGCTTTTCACAGGCTTCCTTTGATTCTTTCGTGATTTCTTTGGGGCTGTTAAAATGGGTGTTTACATAAATGGGGTGGTATTTTTTTAGTATATTCACAAGGTCATCGGTAATCCTCTGCGGCAAGGTCACAGGAGTTCTTGTTCCAAACCTTATTATTTCCACATGCTTTATTTCGCGCAAGGAAATCAGGATTTTTTCAATCATGCTGTCGCTTAACATAAAGGGGTCCCCGCCGGTAATTAACACATCGCGGATTTCCTTGTTGGCTTTGACATATTCTATTGCGTTTGCGATTTTATCCCATCCTGTGTGGCAATCCGTTTCCCCGATCAGGCGCCTTCTTTGGCAGAAGCGGCAGTACATTGCGCACATATTTGTGACTTTTATAATCAGGCGGTCGGGATACCTGCGCGTTACATTTGGAACCGGCGTCCAGCCTTCCTCATCCATGGGGTCCAGCTCACCGCTGGGGTCAAGTTCTTCTGCGCTGGGTAATGCTTGTTTTCTGATTGGGCAGTTTAAATCTTCGGGGTCAATTAGGGAAAGATAGTAGGGGGATATGGCGTAGCGGTATAATTTCCCCACCTCTTTTATTCTTTCAATTTCTTTTTGGGATACCCCGGTTATATCTGCAAAATCATCAATGTTGCAAAACCTGTGTGTCAGCTGCCAGCGGTAGTCGTTCCACTCCTTTTCGGTTGCCCCGAGACGTTTTATAATTTTTTTCTTTTGTGCTTCAATCCGTTTTTCGTCTTCAATCCCTGTAATAATTTTGTCCTTTTTTTCTATGTAGTCTGAAATTGTGCTTTTAAGCCGGGTAAATCTTGTGGTTTTTGTTTCATTTAAAGTTGCTAAATTCCTCAAAACTTTAAAACACCTCCCATGATTTTTTGTTGTCTGCTGAAAGGGGAATGAAAATATGACGGCAAATCCGGGAGGGGACACGGCCAAAAACCAAAAAAATGGAAACATATTTAAAAAATATGGAAAGCCCGGCTAAAAAAGGATTTAAAAAGCGGTATCACCAAAGGGCGAAAACCGCAAACAAGAAAGAAAATCCTTTCCTTCATTGCTTCCGAGGTTAGCTGACGGATTCGGGCCGAAAGGACAGCCCTACCGGTTTTAAAACCCGGATTCACCCCAAAAAACGGTTCCCCCGTATTCTGTATACACAGAAATTCAGCATTTTTAAAATTTAATTGTATTCTATATTATATATAATAAAACAAATCTTTGATAAAGTCAAACCCTTATTTTAAAAAAACATAATTTAAATCGTGGCGCGGTTGTTGCTGTCTGGGGCCTGCCTTTGGCTTGGGAGGTTATTAAAAAAGGAAAAATTTTTTCCTTTTTAATTAAAATTAAAATTAAATGGGCATTTTGTGTTTTGGTATATTATCAGTCATTTTTATTGAAACTATTGCTAAAAAACCCTATAATAAAAACATAAAGCCACAAAGGAGGGCCTGCCATGAGAAAGAGGGCGGATTTAGTCACAGGTGCGTTTTTTATGGTTGCGACCGCTATATTTATTGTTTTATTTATTACAAACGACGGCTTTTTTAAATGGGCCTTTGAAAGGCACCATAACATATTAAGCTGGTATATCCGGCCCGTATTTATCATTCCCATGGTTTTTTTCGCCTTTAAAAAGAGTTTTGCCGGCATATCCGCTTCAATCTTTGTCCTTTTTACAAGCATGTTCTGGTTTCCCGCGCCGGAAGTTAAAGACCCTAAAGTTATGGAATTTTTGGCTTTTGAAATGGATTACTTAAAAGGGGAATGGACGGCTGAAAAGATAGCGGTAAGCCTTTTAGTGCCGCTGTTTTTCTTTATGCTTTTGATGTTTGCATGGAAAAGAAGCCTAAAATGGCTTTTTGGCGTAATCATTGGGGCCGCTTTTTTAAAATCCTCATGGAGCATTGTTTTTGGCGGCAAGGCAGGCATGTCCGTTTTAAAACCCGCGTTAACCGGGCTTATAATCTGCGCCGTGTTTTTGGGTTATTTTTTTAAAAAGCAAAAACAAAATAAATAACCTTGTTGCGGGCTTTTTTTGGGGGCTTTTGACTACAGGCCAAATATGTATGATTTTTTTAAAAAATTAGATTATAGAAAACATGTTATATAATTTGAGCCCCGCAATGATGGCATTTTGAAGAATAAGCTAATGGCTTATTGCATTCCTTGCAGGTGTATTTCTTTTGGCTTTCCGTAAGCCATTCTTTGACTTTTCCTTCCTTGATTTTTTGAAGGTTTTTTCTAAGGTCAACCCCGTCTTCAAGATAACCTTTAGCTAGATTATTAAAAATACCGCAGGTTTCAAGCTTTTTGCGTTCAAAACAAAAATTTACCCCCATGTCAATGGTGCATTGGAAAATTTTGCACCCGTTTCCCCAACACCCAGGTGTTAAAGCCCCGCAGCCGTTGCACCTGACTTCATCTGTTGAGCAGTTATACCTATGCGCAATTTTTGCCCTTAAGGACTGGTCATCCCTTTGTGCTCTGTAAATAACACAGGCACCGCAATACAGGCCGCATCTTCCCACTAAATCCATCATGTTCATTTTTTACCACCAATTTTTTAGTTTAATCCGCAATTATCCAACCTTACTTAATAACCCGCTTAATTTTGGAAAAATACTTTACTTATATTCACCGGGAACGGGGATATTGAATTTTTCGCAAAGAAGCAATACATCATGGGCGTCATTTTCGTCATGCTCATACCCTAAATGGTATAAAACCTGGTATTTGGCGCTGATACATTTTACCGTTTTACCGCCTATATTTCCAATCCCGCCGAAGACCTCGCCGGGGTATGTGTCCCCCTCAAAAACTAAATCGCCCTCTTGGGTAAATTCAAATATATGTAAGTCGATTATCCTTCCTTTTCCGTCTTTCCAAACCGTGTGGGAGGGGGTTGTATAAACTTCGGGTATTTCAACATAGCCCTTTTCTTTTATTACCCCTATAAATTTTTGCCCGTTTTTCTTTTCCACAAATAAATCAATGTCATTGTGCTTTCGTGTCTGCATTCCTAAAAGGGCGTCAACCCCCCAGCCCCCGTCAAGGAATATTTCAATCCCGTTTTTTTCAGCGTATGAAATAATTTCAATTGCGTCGTTTTTTTCAACCATAATATCCCTCCGTTCTTTTTTAAAAAAACCTTTATCATTGGTATTGTTTTAACCTTTATAGCGATACATGAAGTATGGTGTATATCACGCCTTTTTTATTTTTCACTTTTTCAAAACCGTCAATAAAATAAAACACGCTGTATTTCCATTTGTCAGGATTAAAAATTAACACAAATTCATCACTAATTTCAGGGATTGACTCTTTTATGCGGGATTTAAAATTATTTAAGCTTTCTTTTGGCTCAATTTCCCCGCATACTTCAAACACAAATTTTGCGTCTTTGATTTTTTGTGATGTGGTGTCAATTAAGGGGATACCAATATTTACCTTTTGCCAACCGAAGGATGTTATAATATTGTCATAAAAGCCCTCAAACAGGAATTTGTTCAGCCCTTCACTGTCATTCCATACATATAACGGGGAATAGCTGTTTTGCATATTATTGTTTATCCCTTTTTCGGTTATTAAGTAAAGCTTGAATTTGAGCCCGTAAAACCCATCGGTTTTATGCCCGTTTTCCTTGACCCTTTTTCTAATGATATCCATATCGTAGTTTGCGGGTAATATTATCTTGTATTGCGACGCAATCATGTTTACACTTCCTTTAATATTAATAAGTTAAATTGCAAATTACATGTATTTATTATTTTCCGGCCCCGTTAAAAATAGCCCGCTAAATTCTGCCTTATAAGGCAGGTTTTAAAGTTTACCCGCCTTATAAAAACCTTATTTTAACTTTACGTATATGCCCACAAAACAGGTGTAGGGCTTTATTATTGTTTCATAGTATTTTAAATCCCCAAGGGCGTATTCGTTATTTACACTAAACCACTCATCCCATGCTTTTTCAAAGCAGCCCATCTCCCATGTTTTTAAAGTTTTTATCCTGCAGTGGCTGCCTATGAGTTTTTCCCAGCACTTTGCGCTTTTGAACATATATGCCTCATCTCCAAGCCAATCGGACAAGAGATTACCTTTATCTGAATATTCTTCCTTTAAGCCGGGGATTGCAATTAAAATAACCCCCCCGTCTTTCATAAAGGGGAGGATTTTTTCTTGAAAAAACCCTTCTTTTCCAGCGAAATAATGGTATGAGTCAATGCTTATTAACGCTTTAAACTGCCCCTTGTCAAAACTTAAATTATTGGCGTCTGCGCAAAATGGAATGACCTGCCCGTAAATACCCCACTCTGAAAAACGCTTTTTATTTTCTTCTTCCCTTATCCAAAGGTCGTTTGCAAAAACCCTTGCCCCTGTTTCTTTCGCGATTACAAGGCTTGAAAGCCCAGTGCCGCAGCTTAAATCAAGGATGATGTCATCTTTTGAAAATTTTTGCGGGTATTTTTCAAATAATTCCTCAAGAATTCTTACACAGCTTGGCCCCATTAAGGTTTCGGCTGAAATGTATTTTTCGTAATTTTTTATGTCCATATTTATACCTCATCTAATACTTTTTAGACCCAAATAAACCTTTTTGAATTTTATTTATACTGCTTATCCCATATATCTAATTTGTATTACATAAATTTATTTTACCCGAAGAATTTATATTACCCGCCAATCAGTTTTAAAATCCCGTCAATATCTTTTTTAATTAACGGCGGCATGCTGTCATTATACTTTGATAAGCCGGTTTTTCCCACAAAAGCTTTTATTTCAGGATATAACACACTATTCCTAAAACTCTTTTATAAGAAAAGCAGCGGGATATATCCCGGCTTGTTAAATAAAAGGCTTAAGGCATTATTTTAATTTGTGTAATTCTGCTGTGTTTGTTGTTATTGGCCTTGTAAATAACCGGCAAAGTTAATATCCCAAGGTTCGGCATATTTTTCAATCCAGCCCTTATCATGTCCTCCGCTGGCAGAATATCCTGTTTCTATCCTCCAATGCTCACCGTCATTATATTTTATTATTTTTATGTGATAATAATAAGATAAATACCCCGCGGAAGTATTGTGAAAGGCAATGCCGTCATCATTAAGCCGGGCCGCGTAGACATAATGTTCGGCGTTATTGGTTTTATATTTATAACAATCCGTCATGTAATAGTACTTTCCAAAGTAATCGGGAAGATAACTTGTGATTAACCTGACAGCGTCTTTTACAGTCATTTCTTTCCCCGCGGTATCGTACAAATTAATATAAACATAGCCTATATATTCCTCATGTGAT
>JAAYMJ010000080.1 GCA_012521455.1 Clostridiaceae bacterium | reverse complement strand
CTTTTCATAGGAAAATACATTCCACCTGTGATAATAACACTATTGGCGCTGTATTCCATAAAAGACGCCGGCTTTTTTGCTTTTCCTTACGGGCTTAATGAAATAATCTGCATACTGATTACAATAGGGCTTCAGCTTTGGAGGAAAAACGCCCTCCTGTCCATATTTGCCTCTACCGCGGTTTATATGGTGTTAATACAAAACAATATTTTGGAAAAAATATTCTTATAAGTTATATAAGGTAAAAAAAGGAATGATATTATGGTTGAAATCCCTGAAAGCCGCACAATCGCAGCGCAGCTTAATGAAATGATAAAGGAAAAAAGCGTAAAAAAAGTAGTGGCAAATATGATCCCCCACGGCTGCGCCTTCTTTTCGTGCGACCCGAACTTCTATCAGGAAATGCTTTTGGGAAAGCCTGTTTTATACGCGAAAGACACCGCGGGTTTGATTGAAATAAAAATCGGCGACGTGCTATTGCTGTTTAGCGACGGGGCGCAGCTTAGATATTTTTACCCCGAAGATGAGCGGCCCAAAAAGCACCAGCTTTGCGTGAGGTTTTCCGATGACTCCTCCATTGTCTGCACCGTAAAACTTTACGGCGGGCTTTGGGCATATTACGAAAATAACGTTTCAAACGAATACTATAAAATTTCAAAAGAAAAGCCCCACCCGCTGGATGAGGGGTTTAGCTTTTCATATTTTGAAAAGCTTTTATATGAGCATAAAAACGAAAGCATTAAAAAAGCCTTTTTGCAGGATTTAATCCCCGGGCTTGGAAACGGCAGCCTTCAGGAGATATTATACAACGCAAAGCTGAATTTCAAAACCAATATTTCATCATTAAAAGAGGGCGATATTGAAAGGCTTTATTTTTCCATCAAGGAAACCCTTTTAGAAATGTGCGGGAAATGCGGGCGGGATACCGAATATGATTTGTTTGGCAACAGAGGGGGCTATAAAACCAAGGTTTCAAAGTTTACCTATCAAACGCCCTGCCCCCGCTGCGGGGACACCATAACAAGGAAAACCTGCCAGGGAACAAGGGTTTATTTTTGCCCCACCTGCCAGAAAGAGTAAAACTAAATAATAAAAAAACGCCGTTCGGAAACGAACGGCAATTTTTTGAGAACTTTTTATTCCCATGCTAAACCCAAAAACCATTTATTTTGGATTTAGCATGAAGCGTTCAAAAAGCTTCACAACAAATTTCTAAGAAAGCAAAGAAAGAATTTAATATTTCATAAATAAAGTACCGGTTATGGCACTTTATTTAGGACCTACCCGCGCTTGTTAAAATATTATGGCTGGTAAACACTAAATAAGTAAATCCACAAGCAGGATGCTCATAAACAGCACTCCCACAAAGTGTTTATTTTTTTGTTGCTGCATATATAGTCATAAACCGCGTCCAAGCTCATGGGCTTTGCGAAAAGGAAGCCCTGCCCCATTTCGCACTCAAATTTTTTAAGCTCCTTGTACTGGCTTTTGGTCTCAATCCCTTCAGCCAAAACCTTTATATTAAAATCCTTCGCAATTTCAACGGTTTTTTGGAAAATCACGTTATTTTTATAATCCCCGATATTTTCAATCAAGGCCCTGTCAACCTTTATTATGTTGATATCCAAATTTAGCACCGCCACAAGATTGGAATATCCTGAGCCAAAGTCGTCAAGCATTACGCTGATTCCATACCCATTCAGCTTTTTAATTATTTCTTTAGCCTTGTCAAAGTTATTCACAATCGTATTTTCAGTAAGCTCAATCAAAAGAGCGCCTTCTTCGATTTCCCCCCGCTTCATAAGATTGTCAATCTCTGCCATGAATTCATCATTTAAAAAGGATTTGGGGGAAATATTCACTGAAACCCGTATTTTTATATTCCGTTTTTTAAACCCTGAAAGGGTGTTATATACTTCATTTAAAACAACTTTATCAATAATCCAGATTAAATTTGATTCTTCCGCGATTTTGATAAATTCTGTGGGCGTAATTTCGCCGTCAATGTTTCTATTTAGCCTGCACAGCGCTTCAAAAGCAACGAGTTCGCCGCTTTTCATATTGTAAACAGGCTGGTAGTGTATCTTAATATCATCCTTTAAATTCGGGCTTTTAAGGATGGATTTTATCATCATCAACCTGTCATACCTTTTGTGGTATGTTTCATTGTATTTTACATACCTGTTCTTGCCCTCATCCTTTGCTGAAAGCAGCGCGCAGGAAGCAAGGTTGAATATATCCCCTAATGTGTATTTTTCTAAAATTTCCTCCGTTAACGCAATACCCCCGATACTTACTGTCTGCACAATAGGGTTATTATTTATCATAAAAGGTTTGTTTTGAAGCCTTACTAATTTTTCCGCAATCTTATCAATTTCAGAAAAGCCTTTAAGTGACGGCAAAAATACGAAGAACTCATCCCCTCCGGCTCTTCCTACAATTGCGCCTTTTGGTATTACGCTAAAAATGTTTGAAACCGTCCTTTGAATTATTAAATCCCCGGTTTCCCTGGAGTAAAACCTGTTTAAAAACGCGATGTCATCAATATCGACCAGCAAAAGCCCCTGGTATTTTTCCTTTCCAACGTATTCTTTTGCAAGATCGTAAAATACGTCAGCGGTATATGCATTTGTTAACTTGTCATAGCATAAATCCATGGCCATCACCTGCTTTTTAGGCTTTTTCTGAATTTTGAAATTAAAAAATATAAATAAGTAAGACTTACGCTTTTTGTCCCCATTACTTTTTTTAAATATGGCAATATCCTTGCTTCATCCATGGTTTTCGCCGCCATATTGTAAGCGGGGCTTTGATAAATCCTTTTTATCATCTTAAGCATATTGGTTAGCTTTTCATCTTCAGCGTAAAACACGCAGCCGGAAAGGGCCAGCGCATATTCTTCAAGCATTTTCGTATAAATTATTCTTCTGGGATAGCCCGCAAGGTTATACCTGTCCGCTAAAGCTAAAATTTTATTGAAACTTGCCAAAAGTTCGCTATCGCGGAAGCTATATATTTTCGTGTGCGACCCTTCCTCTGTGATGTTGTACTCATAAAGCGCTTTTTGAATTACATAAATGCCATCCACATAGTTTAAGTAATCCAGATTAAAGATTAAGTCCTCGCCATATGTGATTTCTTCATTAAACCTTAAATTGTGCGCCTTAATGATTTCATTGCTGTATATCTTATTGCAGCAGCTTGATAAAATTGCGTTTTGATAAAGGAGGTAAAAATCATTTAAGGAAAGAACGCCTTCGGAAACATTTGTTTTTACAACTTCACTTTTTTCCAATATGCACTTTTTTATATTTGACACAATCAAAAATTTCGGGTAATCTTTTTGTTTTTGCGAAAACTCCAAAAGAAAATCCTTATCCGCCGAATCGTCGCAGTCCCAAAAAGCTATATAGTCCCCGCTTGCGTGCTTAATCCCTAAATTCCTTGCCCCCGATACCCCCCTGTGGGCTGAGTTAATTATTTTAACATAGGGCAGGTGTTTGTATCCTTCCAAAATTTCTTTTTGGGACTGCGACGATTCGGCGGATAAGGATTTTCTTTTGGAGTTTAGACGTGTGCT
>JAAYMJ010000079.1 GCA_012521455.1 Clostridiaceae bacterium | reverse complement strand
CACATTTTAAAAAAATGCTTGCAATAATCAGGGTATAAAGATATAATACTATTTTGAGGAAGGATGTACCATGCAAATTGTGAAAGTTTTAACAAAGGTACATCCCCAAAAGGGGGAAACTTAATGATAACAATTACAATGGCAGACGGAAAACAAATGAAATTTGAGCTGTACCCCCAGTACGCGCCGGAAACGGTGGCAAATTTCATAAAACTTGCAAAACAAGGCTTTTACGACGGGCTTACATTCCATAGAATTATCGAAGGGTTTATGATACAAGGCGGCGACCCCCTTGGAAACGGAACGGGCGGCTCTAGCGAAACCATAAAAGGCGAGTTTTTGGCAAACGGGGTGCCAAACCCCTTAAAACATGTCCGCGGGGCAATATCCATGGCGCGCACAAGGGACCCAAACAGCGCAAGCTCCCAGTTTTTTATTGTGCACAAAGATTCCCCCCATCTTGACGGGCATTATGCCGCCTTTGGCATGATGACAGAAGGGTTTGACGTGTTAGACGGGCTTGCTAAAACAAAAGTGCGGCCTGACGGGCAAACACCAGTTGATAAACCGGTGATTAAATCAATCACCGTTTCATAAACAAAATTTTTTAGGGAGGTTTTTTACAATGGTAAAAGCAGGTATTAACGGTTTCGGACGTATCGGAAGACTTGTATTCAGGGCAGCATTAGAAACTGGAAAAATCGATATCGTAGCAATCAACGACCCATTCATCACAGCGGATTATATGGTATATATGCTCCGTTATGACACAGTTCATGGCCAATTCAAGGGTGAAATATCTTCAACAGAAGATACACTTATTGTAAACGGCAAAGAATACAAAGTTTACAACAAGATGAACCCCGAAGAAATCCCATGGGCAGAAGCTGGCGCTGAATACATCATTGAATCTTCAGGCGTGTTTACAACCGTTGAACAAGCGTCAAAACATATCCAGGCAGGAGCTAAGAAAGTTATCATCACCGCTCCTTCAAAAGACGCCCCGATGTTTGTTATGGGCGTAAACCATGACAAATACACAAAGGACATGACCGTTATCTCCAACGCTTCATGTACAACAAACTGCCTAGCGCCCCTTGCTAAGGTAATCCATGAAAAATTCGGTATCGTTGAAGGTCTTATGACAACTGTTCACGCTACAACAGCAACCCAAAAGACCGTTGACGGCCCTTCAAAGAAAGACTGGAGAGGCGGAAGGGCAGCTGCAGCTAACATCATCCCGTCCTCAACAGGCGCTGCAAAAGCAGTAGGAAAGGTTATTCCTGAACTAAATGGCAAACTAACAGGTATGGCATTCCGCGTGCCAACAGTTGACGTATCCGTTGTTGACCTAACCTGCCGTCTTGAAAAGCCAACCACAATGGAAGAAATCAAGGCAGCGGTTAAAGAAGCTAGCGAAGGCGAATTAAAGGGCATATTAGGATACACAGAAGACGCGGTTGTATCTTCTGACTTCATCCATGACCCAAGAACATCAATCTTTGACGCTGACGCTTGCATCCAGCTAAACCCAACCTTTGTTAAGCTAGTTGCTTGGTACGACAACGAATGGGGTTATTCCAACAAAGTTGTGGATTTAGTAAAACACGCTGCAGAAGTTGACGCGAAATAATTAAATTGAAAAATTAAAAGGGCTGCGCTTTTTGCAGCCTTTTTTATTAATATTTTTAAAATTGGAACATATTGTTAATTAAAAACTAAAAAGGGGATAGTTATGATAACAAAATGGGCAAAGGACCTGTTTGTAGGTTTGTTAATCGGGGTTGCCAACATAATCCCGGGGGTCAGCGGCGGCACAATCGCCCTTTCCATGGGGGTTTACGACAAAATCATAAGCGCGGTAACCAACATATTTAAAGACTTCAAAAAAAGCGTTTTAACTCTAATACCCTATGGTATAGGCGCCGTAGCGGGGATTGCGTGTCTGTCCTTTTTAATAGAGTTTATGTTTAAAGTCTACCCCATGCAGACTTCCCTTGCTTTTTGCGGCCTGATTTTAGGCGGCCTTCCTTCCATATTAAAAAAGATAAAAGGGGAAAAAATCACAATTGAGAGAGCGGCAGTATTTTTGATTTTATTTGCTTTAGTTGCGGCCGTGCCTTTTTTAGGGGGAGGGGGAAGCAACGCAAGCTTATCAATTTCAGCAATACTTGTTATAAAGTTATTCTTTGTCGGGATTGTCGCCTCTGCCACAATGGTAATCCCCGGCGTCAGCGGCTCTATGATACTAATGCTTATGGGTTATTACGAGCCCGTCATTGAAACCATAAACGCATTTATTAAGGCGGTTTTATCATTTAATATAGAAGGCATAATATCCACATGCGCAATCCTGATTCCCTTTGGTATCGGGATACTTTTAGGCATATTCCTGATTGCAAAAATTATAGAATGGCTGTTTTTAAAATTTAAAACCCCCACATTCTTTGGAATAACAGGGCTAATACTTGCCTCGCCCGTCGCGGTACTGGCAAATGTGAATAAGGCGTTTATAAACCCCGCGTCAGTTATAGTAGGAATTTTAGTATTTATCCTTTGCTTTTACATCGCCATGGTTCTTAGCGAGGAATAAAAATTATGTCGAAATTTTTAAATTTGTGCTTGACAAACTGACACAAAGCAGGTATAATAACCACTGTTGCGGCTTCGCAATAGTGGTTTTTTGGTATGGCATAAAACATTTGCCAGGAATAAAAAAGGCATTAGATAAAACACACAAGGATGTCAAAGGTTTGGTTGCAATAATACAACAGCTGTCTTGAAACTTTTTTTGGTGTTTTTACTTGGGTTTATGATTTAAGTTTCAAAAACCCAAAAAGAAGATAAGTGACTTCCTTTAGTGTTTTTCGCGAGGGTTTAGGGTTATGAGTCCAAAAGTCTAAAAGAAGGCTTGTGGAATAAACCATTTTAACCCCAAATGAGCCTTTTTGGACAGGAAAGAAATAACTAAAAAAAGTGCTTGACAAAGAGAAAGTTGCGTGCTATACTAGACTTCGCCGCGCAAAACCGGAGAAACGCCACAAAGCCTAGAAAATCAAGGCTTTCAAGGCAATTCCTAAACCTTATGTATATAGGGGCTAACCCCTAACGGTTTTGGAATAAAAAGGCGTTTGACAACGGGTAAAATAGCTGATATAATGAAAAAACGCTTTTGAGATTGGCCTTATGCCTTCTGAAAAAGCGGAACCATTTTCGACGAAAAGCAAGAAAATCCGACAGCAATCGTAAAGCCTTTAAAGAATAAGACAAGGGCAAAACAGCAAAGAAAAAGGCTAATAAGGCATTGACAGCAGGGAGAGACGTCGAGGAAAATGCTTTAAATATATAAAATGACAGCAAAAACCTTTAGCGGTGTTATGACGGCGTGAAAAGCAGAAAGCTAAAGGGCATGGAAAGTATCGAAAGCAAAAAGATTAGACAGCAAAGGTTAAATAGCAAAGATTAGCCTCGAACCTTGAAAATTAAATAGCGCAAGGGCTCAAAAGAAAGTTAGGGTAAGACCTAACTGCCTTTGAGAAAAGGTCAGAAACCCAAGTTAATTTGGGTAGATATATGTAAAT
>JAAYMJ010000078.1 GCA_012521455.1 Clostridiaceae bacterium | reverse complement strand
TGTTGACAGCACCATGGGAAGAGTGTTCGTATATAACTTTGACGGGAACTTATTAAACGTGTTCGGGGGATTAGGAAACAGCAAAGGGAATTTCAAAACCCCAAGCGGTATCACATGGTTAGGGGACAGCTTAATAGTTACGGACAGTTCCCTTGCCTGCGCTTTTGTGTTCACCCCGACTGAGTTTGGCGAACTTATTTTAGAGGCTGAAAAGAAATACTACAACGGTGACTTCGACGGTTCTGCCGAACTTATGAGAAAAGTGCTTGAAAAGAACGCAAACTACGATATCGCCTATGTTCAAATCGGCAAAAACCTTCTAATGCAGGACAAATACGAAGAAGCCATGAAATACCTAAAACTTGGTGGCGACAGGACATATTATTCAAAAGCGTATAACGGATATAGAAATATTCAAATCCAAAACAACTTCATTTGGATTGCGCTAGTATTTGTGGCGTTCCTATTTTACATTTTCTATTCCGAGTACCGCTATCACAGGAAAAACAGGGAGTAGGGGAGGTGCGGTAGATGTCAACATTTTTAAGCGATTTAAAATACATATGGTATGTAATCTTTCACCCCTTTGACGGTTTTTACGAAGTACGCTTCCGCAGGAAGAAAAATTATATGTTAGCCGCACTGATACTTTTGCTGTATTCTTTATTAGGTATAATAAAATATCAGTATACAGGCTTTATAATTAATAATAACCCAATCCATGAAATGAACAGCTTGACAAGGTTTTTATTTACGCTTTTCCCGTTTTTGCTATTTGCAATCTCCAACTGGAGCGTTACCGCAATCTTTGAAGGAAGCGGTAAATTCGGCGACATTGTAAATGTTTTGGGTTACTCGCTTTTACCAAAGCTAATAATTGACGCATTGGGCATTGTAATAAGCAACTTCATCATCCTAGAAGAAGTGCCAATCCTAAACGTGTTTTTAGCAATCGGCAATGTTTGGTTTTGCTACTTAATCTTTGCAGGCCTTTGCGTAATACACGAATACAACGCTTCAACCAATATTGTTATGATTATTACAACCTTTATCGCTGCAATCATTATAGTGTTTTTGTCTACACTGTATTTATCGCTAATGGAAAGAGTTGTAAACTTCTTCGTAGCGTTTATCAGTGAGCTTGTGAAAAGGTTGTGATGAATATGAAAGAGATATTGAAGAGATTAAGCCTATTAAAAATCCTGACAATTATATTGGTTGTAATAATCATCGTAACAAGTGTTAATTACGCTCAAAAACTCCAGCTTGGAAGGAGTAATGTGCCTGCGATTGACTTTGCGCCTCTTTCCGACGCAGTTGCGCAAATCAGCAAGGACGCAGGGGATGTGTTTATTACTGCAAGAGCAGGGAAAGAACTATATCTTAACACAAAGAATTTAGACGCATATATCAAAGATACCCAGACAGGATTTGAATGGCACAGCATTTATGAAGGGGATAAGGCAACGGTAAATGAAAAATCCCCGATACTAATAAAATTCCTGTCGGGAAGCGGCACACTCACAACATGGGACGCCCACACCTATTCAATATCAAACGGCGAGTATGACATTGAAAGAATACCCGACGGCTTTAAGATTTACTTCAGGTTCAGGCAGTCCGAGTCAACAAACTTAAATGAGTACATGCCGCAAAAGATATCCATTGAGAGATATGAAGAAATCTTCCTAAATAAAATAGATGAGCTATTAGCGGAAGGAAAAATTGAAGAAATAACCGCAAACCGTTATAAGACAGCCCTTTCCCTAATTTACGCAAGGGACGAAGACGAGGGCTGCTATTACAACAGGTATTCAGGAACCCCGCCGGTTTCTGCGGCAAACCTGTTGATAAGCTTGTCAAAAGACGTGGGCTATACCCGTGAAATGCTTTTGGAAGACAGCATGCGCTACGGTATTGTGGTAAACATTTCAAAGCCTGCCGAAATTGACGTAACATTGGAAGCAAAGCTTGACGAAAACGGGGATTTCGTTGTGAGAATCCCAACCTATGAAACCAAGTCCCACGTTGAAGACTTTACCCTTCAGAATATAGTTGTATATCCAAACTTCGGGCTAATCCCGTCAAAGGACACAAGCAATGGGTTTATCTTTGTTCCTGACGGCGCGGGCGCGCTAATTGACCTAAACAGCTTTGACGGAAGATACCCCGAATACAACCGCCCTGTTTACAACAACACAATTTATCAGACCATGTACTATCAGTCCGAATACAAAGAAGACATCATGATGCCGGTATTCGGAGTGGCAGGGGAATATGACGGGGCGTTGAGAGGTTTCTTAGGAATTATTGAAAACGGGGAAGAGCTTGCGTACATTAACGCGGCTTCCGCTATCACCGAAGACGATGTATCCGGCACACCGTTTAATAAGGTTTACACATCCTTTGACACGGTGCAATTCTACAGTGTTAAGGTGTTTGGCGAATACTCCGACAATAACGCGAGATTCCTTTCATCCACAGGCCCGATTAATGTGGATTATACTATAAGATACAAGCTATTCTCCGAAGACGCCACCTATTACAACATGGCGCAGGCTTATAAGGACTACTTGGTGGATAAATATAACTTAAAGCAAAATTACGATAAAAAACCCGCCTTATATCTTGACGTGATAGGCTCATTAACCGTAGAAGACAGGTTTTTAGGAATCCCGTATGACAAAATTATGACCATGACCACTTACAAAGAGCTTATGGACATTTACGGGAAGCTTTCTGGTTACGATAAGACCATTACATATACCGGCGCTGTAAATGGCGGAATGTATAACAAGGTTAATAACGGTATTGAGCTTGTAAAACAAAACGGAAACAAAGAAGACCTGAAGAAAGCGCAAGAGTTAATGGGCGATGATTTATACATCGGCGTGAACTTATTAAGCATTTACTCAGGCGGCGGCGGTTTTGACCCGGGCGTGCACGCGCTAATCGGGTATAACGGCAAACCCGCTGAGTTTTATAACTACCATGCGCCAAGCGGACGCTTTGACATGGGCGGGATTGGAAGGTACATTTTGCACCCAAGGTATCTTGAAAAATTGACATATAAATTCCTAAATGACGCAAAAGGGCTAAACTTTAAGAATTTCACATTGCAGGATATGGGCAACACCTATTATGTAAACTACAAATCCGGCGACATAGTAACACCGGTTGAAGGCGAAAAAATTATCGAAAACGCCCTTAGGGCAATAAAAGGTCAGAATTCATCCATAATCCTTCAAAACCCGTATCAAAGCAGGGCCCTATATGCTGACATACTAACCGACATTTCCAGGGAAAGCAGCCGCTATGGCATATTTAAAACATCGGTTCCATTCA
>JAAYMJ010000077.1 GCA_012521455.1 Clostridiaceae bacterium | reverse complement strand
TAGGTTGTCGTTTACGTCAAATTTTTCAGGCAATGCCACTTTAATTTCATCTTTTAAATATTCGCTTGGGTCGGTTAAATACCCTGTTATTGCCGACACCGCCGCGGTTTCCGGGCTTACAAGGTAGACTTTCGCGCTCTTTGTCCCGCTTCTTCCCTCAAAGTTTCGGTTAAAGGTGCGCAAAGACACCGCGTCAGTCCTTGGGGCCTGTCCCATGCCGATACACGGGCCGCAGGCGGATTCCAAAATCCTTGCCCCCGCGTCAATCATAATCGCAAGCGCCCCGTTTTTAGCCATCATGTTTAGCACCTGCTTTGAGCCCGGTGAAATAACAAGGCTCACGTCAGGGTGTACGGTTTTGCCTTTTAGGATTTGGGCAACTTTAATTAAGTCCATATATGAGGAATTGGTGCAGGAGCCGATTGCCACCTGGTCAACTTTAACTTTGCCAATGCTTTTTACTTCTTCCACATTGTCGGGTGAGTGGGGTTTTGCCGCCAACGGGGAAAGCTTTGACAAATCTATGGTTAATTCTTCGTCGTATTCCGCCCCTTCATCGGGTAAAAGTTCCACAAAGTCCTCTTCCCTTCCTTGGGCTTTTAGGTACGCATAAGTATTTTCGTCGCTTGGGAATATGGAAGTGGTTGCCCCAAGTTCCGCCCCCATGTTTGCGATTGTCGCGCGTTCGGGAACGGAGAGGGTTTTAACCCCTTCGCCCACATATTCCAAAATTTTTCCAACCCCGCCTTTTACGGTAAGTATCCTTAAAACTTCCAATATAATATCCTTTGCGCTTACAAAGGGCTTTAGTTTTCCAACCAAATTCACTTTCACTATCTTTGGCATTGTCATATAATACGCCCCGCCGCCCATGGCAACGGCAACGTCAAGGCCGCCCGCGCCAATGGCAAGCATGCCAAGCCCGCCGCAGGTGGGTGTGTGGGAGTCTGAGCCCAGCAAAGTCATGCCCGGCACGCCAAAACGCTCAAGGTGAACCTGATGGCAAATGCCGTTTCCAGGCCGTGAAAAATATATTCCATGCTTTGCGGCCACTGTCTGGATGTATTTATGGTCGTCAGCGTTTTCAGGACCCGACTGCAGCATATTGTGGTCCACATACGCCACGGATTTTTTTGTTTTTACCCTCGGGATTCCCATCGCCTCAAACTGAAGATAGGCCATTGTCCCTGTGGAATCCTGGGTTAAGGTTTGGTCTATGCGAATGGAGATTTCTTCTCCCGCAATCATATTCCCTGAAACCAAATGGGATTTTATGATTTTTTTAGCAATATTTAATGCCATTATTACACCCCCAAGTATTTTTAGGCCTGCTTTTTTAACCAGTATGAAAAATTAACAAAAGCCGCATAATTATACAAAAGCAGCCCATTGCCTTAAAATATGCCTTATCTTACATTTTACAAAAACAAAGCAAGATTGTCAATGTTTTTAACAATCTTGCTTTCTTTGAAAATTATTCATCTTTAGCTTAATTATACCCGTTTTCCTGTAAATATGCACCCAGACGTTTGTCCACTTTTAAAATATGGCCGCTTAGCCAGTCAATGAGAAACATTAATGTTTCATTAATAAATTTCCTGTAATCGTCCACGTCAAACACATTTATTGTGTCAAGCTTGTCCCTTAAAGCGTCGTGCTGTTTTATATGGGTTTCCTTTTCAGGGTAATCGCTTTCTTGCATTAGTTCTTCTTCGTGGGAAAAATGAACCCGCACATAATCGTCAAGTTCTGCCACAATTTCGGAGATGGAAGTTAAATCAAAGCTTTGGGTTTTTACAATGTCGCCTATCCGCTGAATAATTGAAATAAGCTCTTTGTGCTGCTCGTCAATGCTTTCAATGCCGACGGACAAACTATCGCTCCACTGAATCATGTTATCCTTCCTTCCTGTAAATACAAAATTCTTGGTTTTCCGAAAAAACCTACTAACATAATAGCATTTTCTTAAAGCTTTGTCAACATTTAGTATTTTATCACGAAATTTATAAAACATCTATACATAAAATTAAAAAAATGGTACAATATATAGAAAATTTATATCGGAATTTTTGAGGCGGTATGAATGAAAAAGGAAACTAAAAAGATAAAAGTGGGAAATGTGTATATCGGGGGCGGCGCCCCCGTGACGGTGCAGTCCATGACCAACACCGACACTAAGGATGTGCGCGCCACATTGTCCCAGATTTTTGATTTATACAGCGCAGGCTGCGATATTGTCCGGCTTGCGGTTTTGAATGAGGAATGCGCAAAGGCAGTTTATGAAATAAAAAAGGAAAGCCCCATACCTATTGTGTGCGATATCCATTTTGACCACCGCCTGGCTTTATCCTGCATTGAAAACGGGGCCGACAAAATCAGGATAAACCCCGGAAACATTGGAAAGCGGGAAAACGTGGCGGAAGTTGTGAAAGCGGCCAAAGAAAGAAATATCCCCATAAGGATCGGGGTAAACGGGGGGTCACTGGAAAAAGACATTTTAAAAAAGTACGGCAAAGCCACCCCTGAGGCGATATGCGAAAGCGCCTTCAGGCATATAGAAATCCTGGAGGATTTGGGTTTTACCGATATTTGCGTGTCCCTGAAAGCCTCGGACGTCAAAACCACGGTTATGGCTTACCGTCTTTTTTCAAATAAGAGCAGCTACCCTCTGCATTTAGGGGTGACGGAGGCGGGAACCAGTTTTGAAGGCCTGATTAAATCCGCCTGCGGCATTGGAAGCTTGCTTTTAGACGGAATCGGGGACACCATCAGGTTTTCCCTTACCGCCGACCCTGTGGAAGAAGTAAGGGCGGGGGTGGAACTTTTAAAGGCACTTATGTTAAGGGAAGGGCCAATTTTGACCTCATGCCCCACCTGCGGAAGGTGCCAGGTGGATTTAATCCCCATAGCCAGCGAGGTCTCAAGGCGGCTTTCCCACATAAAAAAGAACATTCATGTGGCGGTTATGGGCTGCGCGGTAAACGGGCCCGGCGAGGCAAAAGAAGCCGACATCGGCATTGCAGGCGGGCGCGGCAGTTTTGTGCTGTTTAAAAAGGGAAAAGTTGTGGGGACAATCCCGCAGGATAACGCCGCAGACAGGCTTTATGAAGAAATTTTAAGGCTAGAGGAAGAAGAAGGATGATTGCAAAAAGCGTATGTCTTAAAGATGCGTTTAAAAATATAAACCTTCCTTCATCTTTGGAAGGCGCGAAAGTCTTAGACATCACACTTTCCCGCACAAAGCGCGTGCTGACTGTGGCAATTGAGCTTTGCGGGGTTATAGGTTATTCTGAGATAGAAAAGCTAAAAGGGATTTTGACCAGTTATTATGAGCTTGCTGACTGCCATGTTTTAGTCAGGTTTAATTTGGATTTGCCCGCAGACGAATTAATTGAAAAAACCAAGGGCTTTTTTATTGACCAAATCAGAAATGAATCCGCGATTTTAGGCTATGTGCTAAAAGATTCCGTTTGGAATGTGGATTATCCCCGGTTAGAAATTGTAATCAGGCACGGGGACATTGAGTCTTTAGAAAGGGAAAAATGCGGCGAAAAAATACAGCGGATTTTAAAAAACAGCTTAAACCTTGATTTTAATATTTCTTTTTTGGAAGATATCATTGACCAGGTCCCCGAAATCCCGCCTGTGGAGGTTGTTTTCAAAAAAGAGGCCCCCAAAGAGGAAAAGAAGGAAGAAAAGCTTTATCTTGGAAAGCCGATTTCCGATGAGCCAGTGAGGATTTCGGATTTATCCCAGGCAAGCGGCAGGGTTACCATAAAAGGGGATGTGTTTTACAGAAAAGACGATTCCCTCACAAAAAACGGGAAAGCCATAGTCTGCTTTTATATCACCGACTACACCAATTCCATCCCCTGTAAGCTTTTTGCCAAAAAGGAAAACTTAGATACCATAAACAGCCTGGTAAAAAAAGGCTCCCACCTCCTTGTGCGGGGGGATGTAACCTACGACACCTTTGAAAGGGATTTGGTGCTGATGGTCCGCGACATCCAAAAAGCCCAAAAAGATGTGCGCACGGATACCGCGGATGTTAAGCGGGTGGAACTTCACGCCCACACCCAGATGTCCCAGATGGACGCGGTGACCAACGTGTCGGATTTAATAAGCCGGGCAGTATCATGGGGTCATAAGGCCATCGCCATCACCGACCACGGGGTTGTGCAGGCCTTCCCTGAAGCGTTTGCCGCAAAGGGGAAAAACGACATTAAAATAATCTTCGGCATGGAATGTTATTTGGTGGACAACCCCATCTGCGTGTACGGGGAAGACAACCAAAGCATAGACGATGAGTTTGTTATCTTTGACATAGAAACCACAGGGTTTTCCCCAGTGAATGACGCCATTACCGAGATTGGCGCGGTGAAGGTTAAAAACGGGGAAATTATTGATACCTTTTCCACCTTTGTAAACCCAAAGCGGAAAATCCCTGATAATATCGTAAACCTTACGGGGATTACGGATGAAATGGTAAAGGACGCGCCTGCAATTGAAGAAGTTTTGCCAAAATTCCTTCAATTTTGCGGCGCCTCCCCCTTAATTGCCCACAACGCCCAGTTTGACACCTCCTTTATCAGGGCAAACGCCAAAAGGTGCAATTTAGGGTTTAAAAACACATACATAGATACGGTGGTGCTTTGCCGCGAGCTTTACCCCGATTTAACGCGGCACAACTTAAAAGCCATGGCGCAGCATTTAGGGATTGACAACGAAAACCACCACAGGGCGGTAAATGACGCCGAAGTGCTTACAAAAATCTGGGCAAACTGTATCGAAAAGCTAAAAGAACGGAAAGTTTTTGAAATCGCTAAAATAAATGAGTCCTTGCACAGCGAAAACACCATTAAAAACGCAAAAACCTATCACGCTATCATACTTGCAAAAAACCACGGCGGGCTTATGAATTTATACCGCCTTGTTACAAAAAGCCACTTAGAATACTTCCACAAGCGGCCGCGGATACCCAAAAGCCTGATAAACGCCCACAGGGAAGGGTTAATCATTGGTTCTGCCTGCGAGTCGGGGGAAGTGTTCAGGGGGGTTTTGGAAGGAAAAAGTGAGGACGAGCTTATAAAAATTGCCTCCTTTTATGATTACCTTGAAATCCAGCCCATCGGGAACAACTTCTTTTTGCTTCGGGACGGCACGGTGGGAAGTGAAGAAGAACTCAGGAATTTAAACCGCAAAATTGTGGAGCTTGGGGAAAAGTTAAATAAAAAAGTTGTGGCCACCTGCGACGTGCATTTTCTGGACCCCCAGGACGAAGTGTTCAGAAGGATACTAATGTTTGGGCAGGGCTACCACGACGCGGACAACCAGCCCCCGCTGTATTTTAGGACCACCGGTGAAATGCTTGAGGAATTCAGCTATTTAGGAGAAAAAAAGGCCTATGAGGTGGTTGTTCAAAATCCCAACCTGATTGCCGATGAGGTCGAGGATTTCAGGCCCATCCCCAAGGAAACCTACCCCCCAATTATTGAGGGGAGCAACGAGGACATAGAACGTATCAGCTATGAGCGGGCAAAGGAAATTTACGGCGACCCTCTGCCCCCCTTAGTGCAGGAGCGCCTTGAAAAAGAACTTAAGTCCATTATAGGAAACGGGTTTGCGGTGATGTATAACATAGCCCGCCTTCTTGTGAAAAAGAGCCTTGAAGACGGCTACATTGTAGGTTCCCGCGGTTCCGTCGGTTCCTCTTTTGTGGCCTTTTTGACGGAAATCACGGAAGTAAACTCCCTGCCGCCCCACTATGTTTGCCCCAACTGCAAATTCAGTGAATTTTTCACCGACGGCTCGGTTTCATCGGGCTTTGACATGGAGGATAAGGACTGCCCCCGCTGCGGGCACCCCTTAAAAAAAGACGGCCATGACATCCCCTTTGAAACCTTCCTCGGCTTTGACGGGGACAAAGCCCCCGACATTGACTTAAACTTTTCAGGGGAGTACCAGGCAAGGGCACATAAGTATACCGAATACCTGTTTGGGGCAGGGAATGTGTTCAGGGCAGGCACCATATCAAAGCTTGCGGAAAAGACCGCCTTTGGTTTTGTGAAAAAATATTTTGAAGATAAAGGCATTCCCGTAAACCACGCGGAGCTTGAAAGGCTGACGCAGGGGTGCATGGGGGTAAAGCGCACGACGGGCCAGCACCCGGGGGGCATTATTGTCCTTCCAAAGGGAATGGACATTCACATGTTCACGCCCTTACAGCACCCGGCGGACGACGTGAAAAGCGATATAATTACCACCCACTTTGATTTCCACTCAATCCATGACAATTTGCTAAAACTGGATATACTGGGCCATGATGACCCCACCATGATTAAAATGCTGGAGGATTTGACGGGGGTAAACGCAAGGGAAGTGCCCCTGGATGACAAAAAGGTGCTAAGCTTATTTACCAGCACCGAGGCTTTAGGGGTTAGCCCTGAAGATATAAACAGCCCCGTCGGGACTTTGGCAATCCCCGAGTTTGGGACAAAATTCGTGCGTCAAATGCTGGTGGACACAAAGCCCACCACATTCAGCGAGCTAATCCGCATAAGCGGGCTTTCCCACGGCACCGACGTTTGGCTAAACAATGCCCAGGATTTGATTGCCAAAAAAATATGCACCCTAAAAGACGCAATATGCTGCCGTGACGACATTATGATTTATCTTATGCATATGGGCTTGCCTGCAAAGCGGGCGTTTACCATAATGGAACAGGTGAGGAAGGGCAAAAAGCTAAAGCCCGAGGACGAGGAGGAAATGCGCTCCCACAATGTGCCCGAGTGGTACATAAAGTCCTGCAACACCATCCAGTATATGTTCCCGAAGGCCCACGCGGCGGCGTATGTAACCAACGCGGTGAGGATTGCGTACTTTAAGGTTTACTATCCCTTGGCCTTTTACGCCTCATATTTTTCCGTGAGGGCGGATGATTTTGACTATGAAATTATGGCAAAAGGAAAATACCTTGTGCGGGAAAAGATAAAGGAAATGGAAAGCGTGGAAGGAAAGCTCAATACAAGGGAGAAAAACATATTGACCATTTTGGAAGTGGTAAATGAAATGTACGCAAGGGGCATTGAGTTTTTGCCCGTGGATTTATACATGTCGGACGCCGCAAAGTTTAAGATTGTTGACGGGAAAATCCTTCCCCCCTTAACCAGCCTTCCGGGGCTTGGGATAAACGCCGCCACAAGCATAGTTGAAGAACGGGAAAAAGGGAAGTTTTTCTCCGTTGAGGATTTAAGGATCCGCTGCGGCATTTCAAAGACAGTTATAGAGCTGTTAGAACGCAACAACTGTTTAGACGGGCTTCCGCAGAGCAGCCAGGTGACATTTTTTTAGCTTGCGGCAATTGCGGCATTTATTAAAAACCCAAAGCGCAAGGTGTTCCTTGCGCTTTTTTATTATGGGCGCGCATTGTTAAAATCCCCTTAATATTTTATGGGATTAATACGCTTGTGTTTGGGCTTTTTATGTGCTAAAATGGACTCAAAGAGGTGATTTTATTGGCAAAACAAAAGCACATTACAAGCATTGGCGGCAGCGCGGTAATTGAAGGGGTTATGATGAGAGGGCCCCGGGACATTGCCACCGCTGTCAGGAAACCCGACGGGGAAATAGTGGTTGACAAAAAGCCCTTAAACCCGCTGGTTACAAAGTACCATGTAAATAAAATTCCCATTGTGAGAGGGATTTTTTCCTTTTTTGACTCCATGATTACAAGCGTGAAAGCCTTGATGTTTTCAGCCGAGTTTTTTGAAACCGAGGAAGAAAACACAAAGCCTTCAAAGTTTGAGGCCTTTTTGGAAAGAAAATTCGGGGACAAATTAAAGGATATGGTTATTTACTTTTCAGTTTTATTGTCCCTTGTGTTATCCATTGCCCTTTTTATCCTTTTGCCGAATTATATAGTAGGGTTTTTTAAGGACAAGGTGGAAGGGAATTTATTGAAGAATTTAATTGAGGGCATAATCAGGATAGCAATATTTATAGGCTATATACTAATTGTTTCAAAGCAGCAGGATATAAAGCGGGTGTTCATGTACCACGGCGCGGAGCATAAGACCATCTTTTGCTATGAAAACGATTTGGAATTAACCGTTGAAAACGTGAAAAAACAGCCCCGCTTGCACCCAAGGTGCGGGACAAGTTTTTTGATTTTGGTTATGTTGATTAGCGTAATTTTCTTTAGTTTTATCTCATGGGATAACCTTGCCACAAGGTTTTTAATGAGGATTGCCCTCCTTCCCATAGTGGCGGGGCTTTCTTA
>JAAYMJ010000076.1 GCA_012521455.1 Clostridiaceae bacterium | reverse complement strand
CGGAATTTAGCGCCACGTTTAATATGTTTTCAGGGGGGATATTGGAATTTCCCACCAAAAATATTGTAAAGTCCGCAATCCTGCGGGAACTTTCAAGTATTTTTTCCTTGTTTTGCTCGGTGAAATACTGGCCTAAAAAAATGTATAGCGAAATGTAGGTAATGACTGTGGAAAAAGCCACCACCGCCATGGTTAGCGCCAATAATTTTTGGAATATTTTAGTTTTATGTTTCAATTCTTATCACCATAATATTTTTTATTTAGTTTAAATATTAAACTAAATTCAGACTATATTAAACCTCATCCGTTTTAGGATTGCTCAAAACCCCTTGCGCAAATTTTGCGGTTTCCGGGGACATGAGCCTAAAAACCACATCCTGCAAGGGTTTGCTTAAGCGTTGCGCAAGCGGGGAAGCCTTTTTTAAACAAAATCCCAAAAATTTGGGTTTTGTGCGGCTTTGCCGGCACGTGGGTTTAGTTTATATATTAAACCAAATTTATTAACTCAAAATTAATAAAATGTAAAACTTTTATTCCTGTTTTACTTCAAACTTATACCCCACGCCCCAAACGGTTTTAAGCTGCCAGTTTTCGTCAGCCCCTTCCAGCTTTTCCCGAAGCCTTTTTATGTGTACGTCAACCGTCCTGGAATCGCCGAAATAATCAAAGCCCCAGACTTCCTCCAAAAGCTGGTCGCGGGTAAACACACGGTTTGGGTGGATTGCCAAAAAGTATAAAAGTTCCAGTTCTTTTGGGGGAATGTCCACCACCTTGCCCCCGACTTTCAATTCATAATTGGTTAAATTAATCTGAAGATTTGGGTATGTTACCTCTTTTACGTCGTTATTTGTGTTTTCATACCTTCTTAAAACCGCCTTAACACGGGCAACCAATTCCTTTGGCTCAAAGGGTTTTACTATGTAGTCATCTGCGCCAAGCTCCAAGGCCAAAACCTTGTCAAAAACTTCTCCCTTGGCGGTAAGCATGATTATGGGGATATTGCTTATTTTCCTGATTTCGCGGCAAACCTGGATACCGTCCATTTTAGGCATCATAATGTCAAGTATCACTAAAATGGGGGACTCCTTTTTAAACTGTGTGAGGGCGCTTTCGCCGTCGTTGGTAATTACAATGTCAAAGCCTTCTTTTTCAAGATAAAGCCTTAAAAGCTCGCAAATATTGCCGTCGTCATCCGCAAGGAGTATCTTTTGTTTTGACATATTATCGACCCCTTTATTTAATTATATCCTTTAATGAAAACATCATATAAAATGCGATTTTTAAGTTTATTATACCATAATTATATATTTGTTGCGATTTTTTTTTAATTGTTGTATAATCAATTGGTAATATTAATTACAAACGCAAAATTTGGGAGGATAACTATGAAACTTGGTATAGTGGGCTTGCCGAATGTGGGCAAGAGTACACTTTTTAACGCAATCACAAACGCGGGGGCGGAAAGCGCGAACTACCCCTTTTGTACCATAGAGCCAAACGTGGGGATTGTGGCAGTGCCTGATGAAAGGCTTGACGTGCTTGCAAAAATGTATGAGCCAAAAAAAGTAACCCCTGCGATTATTGAATTTGTCGATATTGCTGGATTGGTAAAAGGCGCAAGCCGCGGGGAAGGTTTAGGTAATAAATTTTTGTCCCATATCAGGGAAGTTGACGCAATAGTCCATGTGGTAAGATGTTTTGAAGATGAAAACATCACCCATGTTGACGGAAACGTAAATCCCAAAAGGGATATTGAGACCATAAACCTTGAATTGATTTTCGCGGATTTGGAAACGGTTGAAAAGCGGATTGAACGGGTTGGTAAAATGAAAAAAAGCGGCGAGAAAAAATATATTGAAGAGGCCGCTTTGCTTGACAAAATCAAAGAACACTTATTAAAAGGCCTTCCCGCAAGAAGCCTTGGCTATACCGAAGAAGAGCAGGCGTATTTAAAGGAATTCCAGCTACTAACTTCAAAGCCCGTGATTTATGTGGCAAATGTCAGCGACGACGCCTTCTTAAACGATATTTCCAAAAATGAGTATGTAAAAACCGTGGAAGAAATCGCAAAATCCGAAGGGGCCGAAGTTTTGGCAATTTCATCTAAAATAGAAGAAGAAATTTCGCAACTTCCTGATGAGGAAAAGAAGCTCTTTTTAGCCGAAATAGGCCTTTCTGAATCGGGTTTGGACAGGCTGGTTAAAAAAAGTTATAGCCTGCTAAACCTTATGAGCTTTTTAACCGCAGGGCCCCAGGAAGTGAGGGCCTGGACAATTAAAAAAGGCACAAAGGCTCCCCAGGCCGCGGGAAAAATCCACTCTGACTTTGAGCGGGGCTTTATCCGCGCGGAAGTCATTTCATACGACGAACTAATTGCCGCAGGCTCTATGACCGCCGCAAGGGAAAAAGGCTTGGTAAGAAGCGAAGGCAAGGACTATGTAATGCAGGACGGCGACGTTGTGCTATTCAGGTTTAACGTGTGAAATTATAAAACCCTGTGTTGTTTTTACAAAAAAGCTCGAAGGCATTTCCTTCGAGTTTTTTATATGTACTTATATATTCATAAACCAATCCTTATCTATACATATTTCTTCAACAACAACTTCTTTAACTTGAACCCCTAGTTTTAGTTCTTTTAATTTTTCAGCTAACGCGTCCCCATCAATTAAATCAATTGGCTGGGCCCCGTCCCTTTGGGCTTCCTTTTTAGCTTCGGCTGAAAATGCCCGTAGTAATTATAATGCCCTTATCGGCCCGCCCGACCATTGCGCCCCTGAAATCCCTGACGGCCGCAGGTGGCACCGTGCCCTTATATCTTTTTGCTTGAAACAAAACAACAAAGGATATTAATCCCCCGATTTTTAAAACCCCTTTTCCATCAATGCCCTCATCGCCACTTTTACCCGTTACCTCAACTTGAACAAAGCCCGATTCCCTTAAAATCCTTTTACAAAGTCTTTCAAACGCATCAGGGCTCATTTCTTTTATAATATTTAGGAGTTTTTCTTTCCATGCTACATCATTTACAATGTCATTTTCTATAATATCTTCATGCTTTTGTACTACAATATCTTTTCCTTTATTATGATTTTTCTTAACAAATCTTTTTACTTCTTCCTTATTAACCGTCTTTATTTTTTTCCTTTAACGGTTAATGACCAAATTCCTCTGGTTGAATTTTCCAACAAGTCATAATTTTTTAAGTAACTTCTTGCCCAAGAAAGTCTATAGCTTAATTTTGTTGTGCTGCCATTTTGAATTTCGTTTACATCTTCATCGGATAAATTTAAAATTTTTATAACTTCATTTTCAATTTCTGATACTGTCGCTGAACCTCCTAAGTTATGAACAGCCTGAAGTACTGGGTTAAAAAGACTATCATACTTTGGAACCGACATATTTATTCCCCTACCTACATTGTTATATATTTTTTTATATGTAGTATTATAACCTAATTAATCATAACTTTCAAATACAAAAAGCCCAAGTTTTGCCTTGGGCTTTTTATCAACTGCAAAATACATGTTTTCCGATTGTTATAAGGATTGGCCTTGACCTTATCCACTTGTTGGTGGCGGTTTTAGGGTTGTAATAATAAATTGCGCCATAGGTGGGGTCCCAGCCGTTTAGGGCGTCGCGGGCCGCCCTGACGCAGGTTTCCACTAATGCGGCGTTAATTTGCCCGTCGGAGACGGCTGTAAAGGCGCCGGGCTGGTAAATTACGCCCGCTATGGTATTCGGAAAGGATGGATGTTTTACGCGGTTTAGCACAACCGCGCCCACCGCAACCTGTCCTGTATAAGGCTCGCCCCGGGCTTCGCCGTTAATAATGCGGGCGAGCAGGTTTACGTTGCTTTCATAAGTTGAGGATGTACTTGAGCCACCTGAACCTGATGTGGGAAGCCCGATTTTCGCAAGGGTCGCCGGGCCTGCAATCCCGTCAGGGGTAAGGCCGTTTTTCCTTTGGAAATACTTTACAGCGTCCACTGTCTTTGGGCCGTAAATCCCGTCAATGGCCCCTTTATAGTAACCCCACTGCTTTAGGCGGGTTTGGATATTTATCACTTCCTGTCCGCGGGAGCCGTATTTTGATAATGTTTCAACTTCCAGCGGGTTATTTATAACATAGGAAATGGCCAAAATCAAGAGAACCAAATAAACTGCTGCTTTTTTCAATGAAAAATCCCCTCCTCAACAATATTTTGACTTTAGGAGGGGATTTTTATTCTAATTATTTATTTTTTTAGTCCTGATTTCCTCTTTTATTTCAGAAAGGAAATCATCCAAGCCCATCATGCCGCGGTCTCCCTCTTTCCTTGCGCGGACTGAAACCTTGCCTTCCTGCTGTTCTTTTTCGCCCACAACAAGCATATACGGGATTTTTTGAAGCTGGGCTTCACGGATTTTGTACCCGACTTTTTCGCTTCTCAAGTCTATTTCAACCTTAATCCCTTCGTCAAACAGCTTTTTATATACGTCTTTTGCGTATTCCTCAAACTTTTCGGAAATAGGAATAACCTTTACCTGAACAGGCGCAAGCCATGTGGGGAATGCACCCGCGAAATGTTCTATCAATATGCCGATAAACCTTTCAATGCTACCGAATACCACACGGTGAATCATAACGGGGCGGTGTTTTTCACCGTCAGGCCCTGTGTATTCAAGCTCGAATTTTTCAGGCAATTGGAAATCCAGCTGGATTGTGCCGCACTGCCATGTCCTTCCCAAGCAGTCCTCAAGGTGGAAATCAAGTTTCGGCCCGTAAAAGGCGCCGTCACCTTCATTTAATTTATAGCTGTAGCCCAGTTCCACCACAGCGTCCCGCAAAGCGTTTGTAGCTTCTTCCCAGTCCTCTTCGCTGCCCATGCTGTCCTCGGGCCTTGTGGAAAGCTCTATGTGGTACTTAAATCCAAAAACGGAGTATACTTTGTCGATTAATTTTACAACGTTTTTAATTTCGCCCTTCATCTGCTCTTTAGTCATGAAGATGTGGGCGTCATCCTGCGTAAAATTCCTTACGCGCATAAGCCCGTGAAGCGCCCCTGACAATTCGTGGCGGTGAACAAGGCCAAGTTCACCCATCCTGATTGGCAAATCCCGGTATGAGTGCATTTTATTCTTATAAACCAAAATCCCGCCGGGGCAGTTCATTGGTTTTATCGCAAAGTCTTCCTCGTCAATTACCGTTGTGTACATATTTTCCCTGTAATGAT
>JAAYMJ010000075.1 GCA_012521455.1 Clostridiaceae bacterium | reverse complement strand
CTTTCAATCCCTCTTTTTTCCGACAATTCCGTTATAACTTCGCTGACTTTTTTAATATACTCATCATATTTTACGGGGTCATCTTCTTTTGTATACATTACCCCGTATCCGCCGCCTAGATTTAGTTCATTTATTTTATAGCCGAACTTGTCCAAAACATCGCCAATAAAACTGAGCATAACCTCTGCGGCTTTCCTGAAGGGCTCAAGCTCAAAAATCTGCGAGCCTATATGGCAGTGAATCCCCACAAGTTTCACATTGGAAAGTTCCAGCGCGGTTTTTACAAAATCCATGGCCTCGCCGGTTTCTAGCGCCACTCCGAATTTTGAGTCAATTTGCCCTGTGGAGATAAACTCATGGGTGTGGGCTTCAATGCCGGGTTTTATCCTAAATAGTATATTTACAATCTTTCCTTTTTCTTTCGCAAAATCATTTAGGCGGAAAAGCTCATATAAATTATCAACAACAACCCTTCCAACGTTGTTTTCCACCGCCATTATTAATTCCTCGTCGGTTTTGAAATTGCCGTGAAAACAAATTTTTTCACTGTCAACCCCTGCCTTTAGCGCGGTGTAAAGCTCGCCGCCTGATACCACATCCACGCCCAAGCCTTCACTTTGCACAATCCTCATCATTTCCAAGGATGAGAAAGCTTTGCTTGCGTATACAATAAGGCCGCGCCCGCCGTAGTATTTTGAAATCGCTTCTTTATATATCCGGCAGTTCCGCCTGATACCGTCTTCATCCATTACATATAAAGGCGTACCGTATTTTTTGGCAAGTTCAACCGTAGATATACCGCCAATTGTAAGTTCGTTTTTTTCATTTATCCCTAAAGACTCTGAAACAAACATAAATTCCCCCCAAAAAATTTCTGTTCCTGATATTTTACCATGATTTTTTTGTATTGTCAAAATTATGAGGCAAAATAAAGCGACATAAACTCATAAAGTTTATAAATCATAACCGCCGCAAGGGGGGCCAACAGGTAAAACAGCATTATGTATAATGGCCTGAATTTGTACTTGACTTTTTTTAACACAAAGTGGTTTACTAAAAGCAAAAACAAATAAATAGCCAAGTGCACAAGCCCTTTTATAAGGCCTGAAAAAAGGTAGCGGGTTATGAAGATGTAATAATCATAAACAATCACAGGGAAAATTATAATATACGAAAACAAAACCATGCCCTTTTTGCGGCTGTTTGAGTACCCATACAGAAAAAACGTGGAGATAATTATGAGCACAGCGCATATGAGCGCAACATAATCCGGCATAGAAAGCACCACCATATTCATTTTTATATATTTTATTATAACATACCGAACTTAACATATCAAAATAATTATGGTATAATATGAAAAAAATTTAGCAACGAAAGGTTTGATTAGTATAAAGGTCTATGGTATTGTTTGCGAATACAACCCCTTTCACAGCGGGCATAAATATCAAATAGACAGTATCAAAGGCGATTGCGACGCGGTAGTGTGCGTAATGAGCGGGAATTTTGTGCAACGCGGGGAGCCCTCAATTTTGCCAAAACACCTGCGCGCAAGGCACGCCATATTAAACGGCGCGGACTTGGTGATTGAGCTTCCCACCACCTTTGCCGTATCCTCCGCCGAACGCTTCGCCTATGGCGCGGTTTATTTGTTAAACTCATTAAATGTCATAACCCACATGTCCTTCGGAAGCGAGTCCGGGGATATTGAAACTTTAAAAAACTACGCCCGCTTTTTGGCCTTTGAAAGTGATGAATATAAAAACGCACTAAAAGAGGAGCTAAAAAAAGGGGCGGGGTTTGCTAAAGCAAGGGAGAACGCTCTATCCCGCTTTATCGGGGATACGGCCGCTTTGCAAAGCCCAAACAATATTTTGGCTATTGAATATATCAAGGCTTTATATAAGCTAAAAAGCAGTATTGTCCCCACCACCATAAAGCGGGCGGGGGCGGGGTATCTCGACCTTTCCCCGAAAGACGGGTTTTGCAGCGCAAGCGCCATCAGAAAAATGGCAAAAGAGGGGGACTTGAATTTTAAAAACTATGTCCCTCACGCCGTTTTTGAGGATTTATTAAATTTCCCAAAGCCTGATGATAAAATTTTGGACAGGCTTGTTTTATACAGGGTCAGGAATTTGGATAAAGATGAAGCAAGATTGTACTTTGACGCTTTAGACGGGCTTTTTGAGAGGATTTACCAAAACAGGTTTTCATCTTCCCTTGATGAATTAATCAATAACGTAAAGTCAAAGCGGCATACCACCTCAAGGATAAAAAGGCTGCTTATTAAAATGCTTTTGCGCGACACCCTGCCGAAGGATTTGTCCCCCACATATATAAGGCCCCTTGCCATGAATAAAACAGGTCAGGCGCTTTTGAACAAAATCAAAAAAGAGGCAAGCCTGCCCCTTGTAACCAAGGTGGGCAGGCTTTCGGAAATCAAAGACGGGAGCTTGCTTTTGGACATTCTTGCCAGCGATATATACTCCCTATTATCTAATACCAAAACAGAAGTTGACTTTACAACGCCCCTACAAATTCTTTAATTTGTCCCAATACTCCTTTATGTTTTGCTCAAACTTGTTATTTTGTGGGATATAGTATTTTTTATCCTTAATTAAATCGGGCAAATACTGCTGTTTTACGTAATTGTTCGGGTAGCTGTGCGGGTATTTGTAATCCACACCGCGGCCCATTTTTTTTGCCCCTTCATAGTGGGAGTCCTTTAAGTGCAAAGGCACATCCCCCGTGTCCGCAGTCCTTACGTCATGAAGAGCCGCGTCTATCGCGCATATCGCCGAATTTGACTTGGGGCAGGTGGCCAAAAATATAACCGCCTGCGCAAGGGGAATCCGCGCTTCAGGCAAGCCCAGGGAAAAGGCCGCGTCCACGCAGGATTTTACTATTGTAATGGCGTTAGGGTAAGCAAGCCCTATATCCTCGCAGGCGATAACCAATAAGCGCCTGCAGATGGAAGGCAAATCCCCCGCCTCAATGAGCCTTGCCAAATAGTGTACCGCAGCGTCGGGGTCGCTTCCCCTTATGGATTTTTGAAAAGCGCTTAAAACGTCATAGTGGGAATCCCCGTCTTTGTCATATCTTAAGGCCTTCTTTTGGGTGGCGTCCACCGCAATATCCAAAGTAACATGGATTTCTTCCCCCAAACTTTCGGATAAAACCGCCACTTCCAGCGCGTTTATCGCCTTTCTCACGTCCCCGCCCGCGGAATTCGCGATATGGATAAGGGCGTCCTCATCCACAATAACCCTTGTGGGTTGGTATTCCTTTTTTACAATCTCCACTACCCGCCTTAAGGCTTGCAATATATCGTCGGGTGATATTGGCAAAAACTCAAAAACCGTGCAGCGGGACAGTATCGCGTTATATATATAAAAATAGGGGTTTTCGGTTGTGGCGGCAATCAGTGTGATTTGCCCGTTTTCAATAAACTCCAAAAGGGACTGCTGCTGCTTTTTATTGAAGTTTTGGATTTCGTCCAAATACAAAATCACGCCGTTGCGGTTGGAAAAGCCGTCGAGCTCGCTTATTATGGATTTTATATCGGCAACCGACGCGTTTGTGGCGTTAAGTTTATAAAGCTGCTTGTCCGAAACCCTTGCGGCAATATTCGCCACCGTTGTTTTTCCCGTGCCCGAAGGGCCGTAAAATATCATATTGGGGATATTGCCGCTGCTTAAGATTTTATACAAAATTTTATCCTCCGAAAGCAGGTGCCTTTGCCCCACAACCTGGCTTAAATCAAGGGGTCTCACAGCGTCCGCCAGCGGTCTTTTCATATTATACCTCCAAAAAACCAAAAGCTTGGAATTTCCAAACCTTTATGTAATCGTTAAAATATGCCTCACCTAAATTATGCACAATTTTAAGTAAACCCATTATTTCTTAAAATAGTTTTAAAGTTCGGGGTTTCCCCCGAACTTTATTTTAATAAAGCGGATATTTTTCACAAAGGGCCTTTACCCTCGCTTTGATTTCGTCTTTCTTTTCCTCAAAGGAATGAATGGTCGCGGAAATCAGCTTCGCGATTTCTTTCATATCTTCTTCCCCCATGCCGCGGGTGGTAACCGCAGGGGTTCCAATCCTTATGCCGCTTGTAATAAAGGGGCTTTTGGTGTCAAAGGGGATTGCGTTTTTGTTAACTGTAATGCCCACTTCATCAAGCATATGCTCCGCGTCTTTCCCTGTTACGTTTTTATCCGTTAAGTTAATTAACATCAAGTGGTTGTCAGTACCCCCTGAAACCAGTTTAAAGCCTTCATCCATTAATGCGCCCGCCAAGGTTTTAGCGTTTTTAACCACGTTTTGCTGGTAAGCTTTAAACTCATCGCTTAGGGCTTCTTTAAAACATACCGCTTTCGCGGCGATTATGTGCATTAAAGGCCCCCCTTGGATTCCCGGGAACACCGCCTTATCAATTAGCTTTGCGTGTTCTTCCTTGCACAAAATCATGCCGCCCCTGGGCCCTCTTAAGGTTTTGTGGGTGGTGGTGGTCACAAAGTCTGCATATGGCACGGGGTTTTGATGAAGCCCTGCCGCAACTAGCCCCGCAATATGGGCCATGTCCACCATCAAATATGCCCCGACTTCCTTTGCGATTTTTGAAAACTTTTCAAAATCTATCGCCCTGGGATAAGCGCTTGCGCCCGCCAAAATCAATTTTGGTTTATGCTCAAGCGCAAGGCGCCTAACTTCGTCATAGTCGATTAAATTGGTGTCCTCAGTAACGCCATAGGGCACAATGTTAAAATATTTACCTGAAATATTAACGGGGCTTCCGTGGCTTAAATGCCCCCCATGGGCCAAATTCATGCCAAGCACCGTATCCCCGGGGTTTAAAACCGCGAAAAACACCGCCATATTGGCCTGCGCTCCTGAGTGGGGCTGAACATTGGCATGGTCCGCCCCAAAAATTTTCTTTGCCCTCTCTCTTGCTAAATCCTCAACAATATCCACATACTCGCAGCCGCCGTAGTATCTTTTCCCGGGGTATCCTTCCGCGTATTTATTGGTAAGTGGGGTTCCCATTGCTTCCATAACCCGTTTTGAAACAAAGTTTTCAGAAGCTATCAGCTCAATTTTGTTCTGCTGCCTTCCTACTTCCTTCTCAATAGCTTCAAACAATTCCTTATCAAATTTTTCAAGCTCTTCAAACTTTAACATCATACTTCTCCTTTTTAAATATTTTCGCACATAATTTTACAAAAACTATTATACTTTTTCTAGCTTTATTTTACAATAGTTTTATGCTAAAATATTTGTAATTGAAAGGAATGAAGTTATGGATAGAACAAAAAAGGTTTTACATATTAAAAATGTTTTTGACAAATTATACGGGGACGCAATCTGCTCACTAAATTACAAAACCCCTTTCGAGCTTTTGGTGGCGACAATCCTTGCCGCCCAATGCACCGACGCAAGGGTAAATATAGTGACAAAGGATTTATTTAAAAAATACAAAACCATTGATGACTTCGCAAACGCCAACCTGGAAGAATTAATGGAGGATATCCGCCCAACGGGGTTTTTCAGGAACAAGGCAAAAAACATAATCGGCACCGCTAAAATGATTTTATCGGATTTTGGAGGAAAAGTCCCTTCAAACCGCGAGGATTTGTTGAAACTACCCGGTGTGGGAAGGAAAACCGCAAACCTGATTTTGGGGGATATATACAATATCCCCGCATTAGTTATTGACACCCACGCAAAGCGGATTACAAACAGGTTAGGCCTTACGAAAGAAACTGACCCTGCGAAAATAGAATTTGATTTGGATGACGTGGTGCCAAAAGAATATCAGGCAAAGTTTTGCCACCAGCTGGTGTTTTTCGGGCGGGACATATGTGACGCCAGAAAGCCAAAATGCGGTATTTGCCCCGTTTCTGACGTTTGTGAGTATTATAAGAAAAGCAAAAAAGACAAAAAAAGCGCTTCTTAAAATGTTTTAAAACTAAAAACGGGGATTTTTAATAACCCCCCATAAATCCGTGCCGCCCAGTCTTTCACGCACCGGGCGGCACTGTTTTTAGTTTTGGTTGTGATAACCCATTCATGAAAACCCAAAACAAAACACCTGCTGTATTTTAAACCTATGGTTTTTAACAAAAAAAGGGCTGATAAAATCAGCCCTTTTTCCAGCCCCGCTTGGGGCTTTATTTTTTATTCAGCATTTAGCGTAAAAGGGATTGCCAATGGTTTTAGATTAATAAATTGGTCAAGCAGGAACAGCTTAAATTTATAACCTGCTTTAACTTCTTCAGGCGCTGTGTAAGTGATTGTTTTTGTAACTGTGTCCTCACCAATCAGCCCTTCTAATTGCTGGGTTTTTACGCTAATTAGCTTGTTGTCGTTATCATACACGCAGATAATTGCAACCGCGGTGTCAGTTTTTATGCTGCCTTTCGGGAACTCAATGTCCACAATAATTTCAGCGCCGCTAGAAAGGCTGCTTACCGACCTGTATGAAATGGTGTTTACAACAAAGGGGTCAACGCCCTTTAGTGTCGGCGTGATGGGCAAGATATTTCCGTTTTCGTCAAAGTACATCCTGTCGATACATACTTCACGGTGGTTGCCCGGGCCAAAGTTGTAAACGCCTGGGTCAATTTGCTTGTAGCCGTCAGGCCTTGAAATCCTGTGGTAAACGATGTACCACTCATCGGTTCCGGGGATTTGAAGCACGCTGTTATGCGCTGGCCCGTAAATCCAATTTGAGTCGTCCCTGAACAGGATTTGGTAATTTCCAACAATCGGCCCTGTCGGGCTGTCGGATACCCCGTACCTTACCTGGTCATTCGGGCTTCCTGTGTCGTCCTGTGACCATAGGAAGTAGTATTTGCCGTTTCTGTAGAATACATACGGAGCTTCCCTGTAAGCCGCGTTCTGCGGTGTTATAACCTTTGTGGTTCCGGGTACCAAGGATACCATGTCATCGGCAAGTTCTGCCACTGCCATGTAGCCGTTGCCCCAGTATAGGTAGTATTTGCCTGAAACAGGGTCATGGAACACGTCAGGGTCGATTTGCTGTCCGCCGCCTGTGGGGCTTACATTAACTAGTGGTTTTCCTGAATCCACAAACGGGCCTGTGGGTGAATCTGCCACCGCAACGCCCACAGCCTTTGCGCCGCCGTTCACGTTTGCGCTGAAGTAGAAGTAGAATTTACCGTCTTTTTCAATGATACATGGCGCCCACGCGTTTCCTGTGGACCATACTGTATCCTTCGGTAAATCCAATATTACAGTTTCATGCTTCCAGTTTACCAAATCTTCGGATGAG
>JAAYMJ010000074.1 GCA_012521455.1 Clostridiaceae bacterium | reverse complement strand
TACCATAAATATATGGCCAAGGGAAGACGGCGTTAAAATAAACCAGCTGGTTTTGAGCCAAAACCAGATTGAAGACGGCATAACGGGGAATTTAAGGACGCCAAAAGAAATACTGCCATATCTTGATTTAACTGTCGAAGAAAAAGTTGACGCGGATATTTATATAATTACCCAAAATGATTTGTCCATCGTTGAAAACAATATAACACTGCCTTCAATTGGTGTGTTTGGAAGCTTGATTTCATGGAAATCAGATAACGAGGCTATCTTGTCTTCCACAGGGGCGGTTAACAGGCCAAAAACCAATGAGGATAACGCCTATGTGATATTGACTGCCACCTTTTCCTATGGCGCAATATCAAAGCAAGTCCCTTTTTATATAACCGTACCAAAGATTGAAAAAAAGATAATATCCTCGTCCGGTACCGCTTTTTGTGAAACCGGTGAAATTTCAGGCAGCGCTTATATATCTTTTAATTTAAAATTAAACTTGCCAGACGAAGGCTATATAGGCGTTGCTCCAAAAGACGGGGGCGGTTTAAGCCTGTCCCCTGTTTTGCTCCACATAAAAAAGGACGGCTACATTGAAGCAGCCAGTAATTCAGCCTTTGAAAACGCGGATTTGGTTAAACTGGATGAGGGCAAAGACTGCCATATAGTCCTTTTTGTTGATGTAAACAATGAAACTTTTTCTGCCTACGCTTATTCCAATGGCAGCATTAAAACCATCGCGCGGGATTTTAATTTTAACAGCCCTGCTATAAAGCTAGAAAAAATTTTAGCCTGGTCACAAAATCCCAAGGGGTTTTTGATTGAAAACATTATTGTTTCTCCGCACCCATACATACTTTCAAACGCCTTTATGGATAATGAAAAAGCAAGCGTGGATATATTGTCCTTTAGCGGAATGTCAGAGGGGCTAACCTGCTATATCGCCTTTTACAAAAACAGCGCCGGATTAAAAAGCGTTGTAAGTGAAAGCTTTTCCACCGCCTTTTTGGAAAAAGCCGGTTTTTTAACTGAAGTTCCTGATGGGTTTGACTATGTAAAATTTATGGTTTTTGACAAAAACTTAAACCCTAAAGCCACTTTCATCAGTCTGAATAAAAAACCGCAGGGGTTTATAATGCAAAAACCAAAAACCTAATAAAATAAGTGCCGTCAGCAAAATGCTGACGGCATTTATTTTATCTGTCTATTCTTGTTTGTTCATTTTTTCTTTTTTCTCTTTTTAATGATAAAAACCACAACGCCCGCTATTAACAAAAGGGGAAGGGCGGAAATTAAAACAATGATTATCCATTGGATTGCGGACACCAAATAATTTGCAACCGTCATAAATCCGTTTCTTATTAAAATCCCCATGTCGCGGATACCCAGCGCGTTCCAGTTTATTTGTTCCTTTGGCTTAAGGGGGTCTGATATTTCATTTATCGTAAGCGTTATTCGCGATTGGGCGACTTGTTCGTCCCACATATTGATTTTTCCTTCCAAGGCTTCAATGTCGGCAATCACCTTGTCAATTCTTTCCTGCACTTTTAACACATCTTCAACGGTTTTTGCGTTATTTAAAATTTTGTAATATGTCTCAAGGCTTTCCCTTGCGCTTTTTAGCCTGGTTTGCGCGTCAAAATACTCATCCGAAATATCCTGGCTTTCAACGCGGCAGTTTATTACCCCGCATATTCCTTCAACATATTGTATAAAATCCTCCAAAAAATCAGGGGCCAGCTTTAGTGTGGCTTCAACTACGTTATAGCCGTTACGCGTGCTTTGGCTTTTGCTGAATTCATACCCGCCTTTTTTCTTTACATAGGATAAAATTTTTTGGTAGGTTTCTTTTACATCTTCTGCCTCCAAATTCAAAAAGGCATTTTTTATTATCTTTTTGTCTTGTGAAACATCCGTGATTTCGGTATCTTCCAACAAAACGGGGTCTGACTGTTTCTGGTAAATAAGCACATCCTTGCTATCGCTCGAGAAATTAAAACTTTTTGTGCCCCCGCATGAAGTCAGGGTAAATAAAAAGGTTAAGGCAAGAAATACGCAAATGATTTTTTTCATTTCATTCCCTCCTTTATAATCATAATATAAGACGGTAAAATATAGAAATAGTTCCGTTTTCCATTTATTGACATTTTCGCAAGCGTGGTTTATAATTTATATGGTAATTTTAGGAATTTGTTTCCGATAAACTGCTATATTAATAATGAAAATAGACAAAACAGGAGGGAACAATGACTAAAAGGGAACTTCGGGATAAATTGCAGAATTTGTCCGGGGTAAAAGATTTTTTTATTTTTGTGTTAGACAAGTACAACCCCAAATACTGGGGGCTGTATTACCCGCCCGTAAAAATGATTGTAATATACAAACTTAAAGAAAACGGGAAACCCATCGGCGAAAATATGCTAGTAAAAACCTGCCTTCACGAACTGGCCCACCACATACAGTTCCACCATGTGAAAAATTACAAGGTAAAATCCAGGCATGATGAAATGTTTAAAAAAATATACGCGGATTTATTGGTTAAGTATTATAAAGGGAATATCCCCCGTGATATCATGGCGGAAATCAAAAAATACGGGCTTTTTTTAGAGCCATTTAAAAGTTTAAAAAAATAAAGGCATTTGCCTTTGCCCGCGCCTTCTTATGGGCGCTTTTTCATTTGGGCAATAGCCGTTGTTTGACTTTATTTTTCTGTTATGGTATTTTATTGTTAACAAGGCAAAATTTTTTAAGCGGTTAATTAAAAGGGGGCGGGATATGGGAATTAAAAACAATTTTTAAATTGGCGGTGCATTTTGATAAGCAAGCAAAACCTATTATTTCGCTTATCCATTAAGTGCGAATGCCAAGTACACATTAAAACCCCGGGGGATCCGCACCAAGAATTTTGTCGAAATACTACAGAATAAGGAAGTTGTGTTAATAAAATTTAATTTTTTTGTGATAACTTTATACAATTTGCATAATATGTTTTAATTTGGTATAATATTTGTTGTAAAATTTTGCTGTCGCACCCCGCATGGGGTGCGTGGATTGAAATTATATGGAATTTTTCTGATGATGTAATTAGATATGGTCGCACCCCGCATGGGGTGCGTGGATTGAAATTGACCTTAGCAAGGTCTTACCTCCAACGTCTAGGGTCGCACCCCGCATGGGGTGCGTGGATTGAAATGTCTCG
>JAAYMJ010000073.1 GCA_012521455.1 Clostridiaceae bacterium | reverse complement strand
CTTTCATTTGGTTATTACCCAATTGGGCATATTCTTTTGCGGTAGTTGCAAGTTCTTTTGCCATATTTGCGTTTTTAGCGTTTTCCTTGGTCTGGGTTGACACTTCTTCCAATGAAGTGGTCAATTCCTCAATGGATGAAGCCTGCTCCGTAGCCCCTTGTGATAATTGTACTGAAGAATCTGAAACCTGTTTTGCCGCCTGCGCCACTTGTGCCGCTGAAGTGTTAATGCTTGAAAGCACTTCATTATTGGTCTTAACAAGTTCGGCCAATTTCATGTTTAAAAAGTCTTTCGGTCCCCTGATATCAATTTCAACCGTCATATCGCCATCAGCAATCTTTTCCACTACTTCTGCCTGTTTTCTGATATTCTCAATCACATCGCTAAAGGCCTGCATAAGCGTGCCCACTTCATCCTTGGTTGTGGCTTCAACTTTAACATCAATATCCCCCGTCGCAAGCTTTTTGGACACCTCAACCAAGTTGGTAATGGGTCTTGAAATTGTGGATGAAATAAATGCCCCTAAAGCAATAGCTATAATTATAGCTAAAACTATAACCACACTCATTACAAGTATGCTGTTTCTCGCAATCGCCTCGTTGCTTTCTTCGCGCTTTAACCCATCTTCTACGTTAAATTTAAACAATTCGTCAATACAATCCTGCATTTCATCAATTAAACTTCTGTTGGATAAATAATATTCCATACCGCCTTCAACATTTCCGCTGTCAATCAAGCTTATTGCCTTTAAAACAACCTGCTCAAATCTTTCCCACACGCTTTTTAGGTTATCATAAATTGCTTGTTCTTCTTCATTTACCATTGTATCTTGATATTTTTCCAAATACTCGTTGACTAAATTAATGTAGTTATTTGCCTTTGCTATATAATTGTCAATTTTTTCAGCGGTCACATCAGTATTTGTGTTTAAAAGATTGACCCTTATGCGCTGGAAATATGTAGACACATTCCCAATATAGTCAAGCCCTAAAGTGTTGCTTTCATATAATTCCGTGTCAGCGTTATACAGCCGGGTGATATTATAAAACCCAACTACCCCGACAATTGCCGAAATCATGGCTAAAATAAGATAAGATATAATGAGCTTCCTTGAAATTTTCATATTATAAAACCACTGCATACATTTCCCTCCGCTAAAAATTCATACTCAATACTTCCAAATCATTCTGTAACAGCTTGTCGCAGTCAATTAAAAGCTTCACACCCGTAGAAGTCTTCCCAATTCCCATCAAATAATTTTGTGAAAATCCTTCTGGAATTGACGAAATGTCCTCGTCGTTAATGGACAAAACTTCGCTGACACTGTCCACAATCAGCCCCACCAAGTGCGAACTGGTTTCAATGACTATAATGCAGGTCCTGTCGTCATACTCCTTAAAATCCTGCCCAATCCTTAGCCTCACATCCAAAACAGGTATAACCAAACCCCTTAAGTTTATAATGCCTTTAAAGTAGTCAGGGACTTTCGGCACGTTTGTGATTTTTTGTATCCCAATAATCTCCTTGACAAATTTAATTGCTATGCCATATTCTTCCTCCCCCAACCTAAAAGTGAGATACTTTCCTTTAAGGGTTTCCACCTCCGAAAGATCAACTAACAAAGCCTCATCCATAGAACTATTCCTTTCTTTTTAAAAATTTAATTAAAAAAACGAATAGCAAAAAACACGGGTTAAAAAACATGGGAAATTGAGAAATTTAATAAAGACTAAAACTAAAAGATTAAAAACACAATGAAATAACCGATGGAAGAAGTAATGACGGATACTAAAAAATAAAACTATGACAGCTAATAGAAGCTTTTCATATGATCATATGGGATAAGAATTGGAGGAGAATATCCGCCATTACTTCTATTGGCTAACTGGTTAGTGAATATTCACTCACCTGTTAACTGTATTATATATTGACATATAAAACTTGTCAATATACGTTGTAGCTAATAATATGCGATTTATTAAATACTAACAAATACTAACAAAATTTTCCGCCACCCTTTTGCAAATATATACAATTATCTACATATTATTTCAAATTTTTTACAGATAAATAGATAAAATTTGATAAAAAACTTAAATTATGGATTGCCCTCTTGCCTGTTTGTCCCCCATCAACATTTTTTGAGCACCTGTTGTTTAAAACCCCCTATTACTTACCCATGCCGCAATATGCGTAAGTATTAGCCCCTCCCCCTAAAAAAACATTCCCCACACATTTTACTTTACCTGTATTTTCATATTGCCATCCGTTTTGCTAACCGCCATACTTTTATTACTTGCCACTTCTTCCGCCTGTGGAGAAATGTTCTTTTAGTTCATTTAGTGTCAGCAAAATCCCGCCTTGTTTGCCACATAACCATCTTAAACGGTGATTTCCATCTTTATTAAATCACATTATCAGGTAAAATACCGCCCCTAAAAGAGCGGCATATAATATGTGGCCTTATTCTTTCAGCAAGGGTAGTATGTGCCCGATGTAGTAACCGTATGGAATATAAGATGCATCATCAAATATTTTGTAAGTGTTATCGTCAAGAACAAATATATTATCATTTCCCTTAGTTCACGCCCAATCCATTTGCGCTTAAACGGCCAAAAT
>JAAYMJ010000072.1 GCA_012521455.1 Clostridiaceae bacterium | reverse complement strand
TTTAGCGTAAGAACATTAAACATGTTACCCCAATACTCCTTTTTATTTATTTTCAACTTCAAATTTCTTCATAAATTCAACCAGTTTCTTAACCCCTTCAACAGGCATTGCGTTGTAAATGCTTGCCCTCATGCCGCCAACGCTCCTGTGGCCCTTTAAGTTTACAAATCCGCAAGCTTGAGCCTCTTTTACAAATTTAGCGTCAAGCTCCTCGTTTCCTGTCACAAAGGGTACATTCATCAATGACCTGTCAGCGCCCTGCACTGTGGGCTTAAATAGTTTAGAATTATCCAAAAAGTCGTATAAAATATTTGCCTTTTCAATATTGATTTTTTCCATTTCCCGCACTCCGCCTAGCTCTTTTAGCCATTCAAACACAAGCATGCAGATATAAATTGAATATGTCGGCGGGGTGTTATATAAGCTGTTGTTTTCAGCGTGGATTTGATAATTAAACATGGTAGGTGTTATGTCCATTTGCTTTCCAATCAAATCTTCCCTTACAATAACAACCGTAACACCCGCCGGGCCCATGTTCTTCTGCGCCCCGGCATAAAGCAAGCCAAACTTTGTAACATCTATTTCTTCGCCCAATATGCAGCTTGATACGTCGGAAACCAACGGCACGCCTTTCGTGTCTGGCAATTTTGTAAAACGTGTGCCGTAGATGGTGTTGTTGTAGGTGATATGGAAAAAGTCCGCGTCAGGGGTAAATTTGGATTCATCAAGCTCAGGGATGTATGAGAAAGTCTTGTCCTCGCTTGACGCAACCACATTTACCTGCCCATACTTTTTAAACTCGCTTGCAGCCTTTTTCGCCCACATACCGGTCAAAACCACATCGCATTTTTTGCTCTTTGAAAACAGATTTAGCGGGACCATCGCAAACTGGCTGGAAGCCCCGCCTTGCAAAAACAAAACCTTGTATGATGAAGGGATGTTCATAAGTTCCCTCAAAAGTTCTTCCGCGCGGTTAATAATGCTTTCATAAATTTTTGAGCGGTGGCTCATTTCCATAACGCTCATGCCGCTGTCGCCATAATTTGTCATTTCTTTTGCCGCTCTTTCCAAAACCGGCAACGGTAGCATTGATGGGCCTGCCGAAAAGTTATAGACTCTTTCCATAAAATATTCAATCCTTTCTGTATTAAATTTTCAAAAGATTGTTAAATTTTTAATATTCCCTTTAATTATATCCTACAAAAAAGTTTTCGTCAACCTTTTTAAGTTCAACAAAATATAAGAAAAAAACATAAAATTTTTTAAAATAAAAAAATTTTTAGCCCTCATTTTTTTTGGCGTTTATGATTTCCATTATCCCGACAATAAATAAAAACACGGCAAAAATCTTTGCCAAAAATGAATCGGAAAGCTTTACAGCAAGACTTGAGCCAAAATACGCCCCGATTAGGCCAAACAAAGCCATAACAACCGAAACTTTCGCGCAAATCTGGCGGTTTTTAAAATGGATTATTAAAGAAACCACAGCGGTGGGTATAAAGTAATACAAATTTACCGCCTGGGCCTGGTGCTGGGAAGCATGGGAGAAAAACACCAAAGCGGGAATAAGAATGCTTCCGCCACCTATCCCCATTCCGCTTATTACTCCAGAGACAAAGCCAATTAACACATTCACCTGAAAAACAACCTCACTGCCGCAAAAATTAAAATTATCCCGAAAATCCGCTTTGTAATTTTTATATCAAGCCTGTCTAACAGCTTTGCCCCGGCAAACCCTCCCAAAATCCCGCCTAAAGAGGCCTTTATAACCAAAGAAAAATCCGCATGCCCACTTTTAGTATAAAAGAATATGCTCATAATTGATATCGGCAATATAACCAAAATTGCGCTGGCATGGGCCTTTTTCTTTTCAAGTTTACATAACTTTTCCAAAAACAAAACCGCCAAAACACCGCCCCCTGAGGCAAACACGCCGTTTACTAACCCGATTGCTATCCCGCAAAGGGCATATTTTATATATTTCATAAAAATCACCTTAAAGTATTATCCATATAAACTAAAAAATTTATTCAAAACAAAAAAGGAAGCCACAAAACCGAAAGCTTCCTCTTTTTCCAACATTCATTTTAAATAAGCGGCTTAGGCCTTGCTATCAAGTGATGGATATTCCCGTCTAAATCCTTAAAGAAAAAGGTTTTTACCCCGCTGCCTGAAACCGAAACGTCGGCAACAATTTCAACATTTTTTGCCTTTAGTTCTTCCACGGTTTTTTCAAAATCGTCGCAGGTAAAGGCAATGTGCCTTATCCCGGCGGTCTTTTCCCCAAAAGCCCCGCCATCTTCTTCCGCCTTGCAAATTTCAATCATCATCTTATCTTCCATTGCCACAAAGTATGTACCCTTGCCGTTGTCATACACAACGGTAAAACCTAACACATTTACATACCAGTCGCAAAGGGCCTTTGAGTCTTTTGAAAAAACCGCGATGTGCTCAACGCCTTTTATCATAAAAACATCCCCTTATTTTAAAAATATCCCGATTAAAGTACCCAAAAACACCGAAAAGTTTATCAAAACAAAATTTTGTATCGCCAGCGGGAAGGTTCTCTCCTTTGAAATATCCCCTTTAAACTTTTTATAGTTTTTAAACACAACGGGGAAAGTGAGCAAATTCAAATACGCCGTCCACGGGAACACGCCAAAAAAGGGCGCGGCAATTACCGACAAATATGAAATAACATATAGCGCCAAATACAACTCCACGCAAAACGGCCTTCCCAGATAATAAACAATCGTGTAGCGGCGGTTTATAACATCCTCTTCCAAATCGCAGGTGTTATTCGCAAGCATAATATTTGCCGTGGTCATAATAAGGGGTACACAGGCCACAAGTATTTTTAAAAACCCCGCCACATTCACCTTCCCAACCAAATCCGGCGCTTGGTATTCTAAAATAAACAACCCCTTTGTGTTTACCATGTATAAAAGAAGGGGAATAAATAACCCCATAAAAATCCCTGAAAAAACTTCCCCCAAAGGCATACGGGAAATGGGTATGGGGCCGAAGGTGTAAAATATACCGATAAAAAAGCACAGCGCCCCAAGAAGCAGCACCTCAACGCCCGAAGTATAGGCAAGGTAAACCCCTATCGCGGTGGATAAAACCAACAAAACAAAAATAATTGTAATCGCGGTGGAAAGTTTCATGTTATAAGTCTTTAGGGCGTTTTTCTTTTCGTAATTATATCCTTCTTTTTTTTGGCTTTTTGAATAGTCAATGGTGTTATTTATCGCCGTTGTGTCCATGTCAAAAAGCAAAGCCGCCACAAAGAACAATACCGTGTTTAAGACATTTATTTTTACGCCTTGATAGATTAAATAAACTAAAGCAACCCAAAAAGCCGAAAAACTTACAATTTTAGTGGGAAGTTCCACTAGCAGGAAAAATGCTTTAATTTTTTTAACCATACCTCATTTTCTCCTGTTTAAGATTTTATCCAAAATATCATAAAGGGAGCTTATGTCCGCTTCTTTTGGAAGCTTTTCTATCGCCTTTATGGTCTTATCCTTATACTTTTCAACCACTTCCTTTGCCCTTTTGCTCCCGTATTCAAGATATAACGGCAAGTCCTTTATATCCTTTAAATCCTCCCTTAATTTTTTCAAAGCCAAAATCACAGGGAGGGTGTAAATTCCCTCTTTAAAATCGTTTTGCGTGTCCTTTCCCGCGTTATATGACTTTTCCTCAATGTCAATTTTATCATCGGTGATTTGGAAAAGCACCCCTAAGCGGTAACCGACTTCGGCGAAATTTTTGATTTCCTTATCATTATATCCTGCCCCCCTGGCGCCTATCGCGCTTGACAGGGCAAAAAGCGCCGCGGTTTTTCCTGATATGATTTTAAAATAATCCTTAACGCTAATGTTATAATTAAACCTGTTTTTGTGCTGTAAAAGTTCCCCCTGGCAGATTAAGGACATAACCTTTGAAAAATTAGGCATAAGCTCATAATCATCCTTTGACACCAGGGAAAAACAAAGGGTGAATATATAGTCCCCCGACAAAACCGCGGTTTTGTTGTCAAATTTCTTGTGAACCGCCTGTATATTCCTGCGGGTGGTGGCCTCATCTATCACGTCGTCATGAATTAAGGTGGCAAGGTGCAAAAGCTCCACCGCCGCCAAAAGCGGCAGGAATTTATCTTCCACATAATACTTGCCGCCATCATTTTTACTTGCGCAGATTATGCCAAGTTTTGTCCTGATGTATTTTCCTTCCGACGTTAGCAAATGGTCAAACACATCTTTAAAAATATTTGTCCTGTCGTCCAATGTGTCCTTAATTATGCCTTTTACAATTTCCAACGCTTTTTGCTGGCTTATTTTCTCACTGCTCATTTGCTATCCTCTTTTTTATTTCAGATTATTTTGCAATCTTGGAATTTTGCCTAATTGATTTAAAAAATAATAGGAGATAACCCCCACAAAAATACCGCTTGTTAACCCCGCAAACATAAGTACGGGAACATAGTAAATCAGGGCGGTGCTTTTTAGCAGAAGCATTGCCGCCAAAACCTGCCCGATATTGTGAAAAACCCCGCCTGCGGCGCTAATGCCTACCGCGCCAAAAATTCCCGCCCGCTTTAAGGCGCACATCACAGCCCAGCTTAAAATCCCGCCGAATAAGCCGTAAAGCAGGCTTGTGAGGCTTCCAAAAAGGGTGTTTGCCAAAAATACCCTTAACATATTTATAAAAAGGGCTTCCTTTGCGCCGTTATAATACAGCACAAACACAACCACAATATTTGTAAGCCCAATCCTTATCCCCGGCATAAAAAAATCAAAAGGGATAAGCCTTTCCAAATAACTAATAATTAAGGCCAACGATAACATAAGTCCAAAGTAAGGAACTTTTTTCGCCATAATAACACCTATTCTGCCACTGTATCAGCCCCAGGGGCTTTTCCTGACTTTATCTCCAAAACCACTTTATTAGGAAGGCAAACAATCATCTCCCCCGACTTTGAAATTGGCGCATGGCGCACGCAGATTTTGTCAGGGCAGTCCGCCTCTTTCATATAAACTTTGCCGTTTTCAATTTTAACAACGTTTTTGCCTTGCTCATTTATTATTATTTCCTGCTCATCAGCCAAGCTATAAGTACCAAAGGGGGAGCCGCCCACTGTAATGTTCAATACTCCCCCTTCTTTGTTTTTTGGAAAATATATAAACGCTGCCAAAATTAAGGCCAAAACCCCCAATGAAAATATCAAAAGCTTATCAGCCTTATTAATCATGATATAGATACCACTTTCTCGCAAAGCCTACATTTTTCCACCATTTCTTAAGCGCGGGCAATACATAATAGTCAAGCCCTAAAACGCTTCCTGAACCGAATAGCACAGCGATACCTGCAAATATCATCCACCAGGTGCCCATGTAAAGCCCCGTTGTCATAATAAACATAACCTGCAGTACCAAAGAATAAGCGCTTGAAAGGAAGGTAAACAATCCCCCGATTAGGGAAAGTCCTATTAAAATTTCGCTAATTACAATCACAATCTGGAAAAACAGCTGAACGCCGCCGCTTGATAAAATGACGGTGTTTTTAAACCAGTCCATCAGGGAAAAAGACATCCTGAAGGCATAGTCGGTGCCGCTGTCAACCAATACGGGGTTAAATATATTAAATATATTCCAGTTAAATATAACGCTTCCCGCGCTTTCAGCCACCGCCTGGCTTGCCCCCGCCACTTCAGCGGTCGCAGAGGCGCCTGCGGAAACACCGTTTATAATTCCGTTAAAGAATGCGTCCGCCCCGCCAAAGAAAGCCTCAAGCATAGGCTTTTTTAGCCAGCCTTCCTGAACCTTTTTAATACCTTCAATGAGCCAATATACTCCCAAATAAACCCTCAACGGCACAAGCCAGAAGTTGGCGGTTTTGGCGGAGAAATGCCCGCCCACAAAGCTTCTGTTATGTTTAACATGGAAAAACTCGTGGTTTAGGTACTTAAAAATCTTGTTCCAGCCGCACACTTGGGCAAAGTAAACCATGTTTATAAAATGCTTAATAAACATGGCAATAAAGGAGGGCATCATGAACATGCGCTTCGGTGTTCCCACATGGGCAACGCCGTACCTTCCGCCCACACATACCATAACCCCGTGGAATTTGGGCTTGTATTCTAAGTATTCCTTGTTTCCAAACAAATAAGAAATTACATTTTTAGCAACCAGCGCCGAGGATTGCTCCGCGTTTTCAACCATTTGGGGAACGGGGGCTTCTTCACCTTCGGGAATGTAGAAAATATTGTCCCCTGCGACAAACACATCTTCCATGCCTTCCGCACGCAAGTATTTGTCGCATTTAATCCTTCCCCTGTCTGCCATTTGCAAGCTGCTTTCAAAGGTCTTTGTTATTTTTGCCCCTTCAATCCCTGCGGCCCAGATTACGGTTTTTGTGCCTATCGCCTTTGACGAGCCGTTATTTTGAAGATGGACATCATCTTTGCCGATTTTCACAACGCCGGTTTCCAAAAGCAAATTCACGCCCATTTTCTTTAGGCGGCGCTCAATTTTACCCGACAATTTTTCAGGCAAATTGGGAACAGTTCGCTTTAAGATGTCCACGCAGTATAAGTTTACATCATTTCTATCTATGCTAAACTCCCCGCACAATATGGGCACATATTCCGCGAGTTCCCCAATCATTTCAACGCCGGTAAACCCTGCGCCCACCACAAAGAAGGTCAAAAGCTTCTTTTTCTCCTCCTCATCAGTGCACCTTGAGGCTTTTAAGAAACAATCCCTTATATGGGCATGAAGTTTTACCGCGTCATCATAACTCCAAAGCTTAAAGGCGTTTTCTTCCGCCCCCTCAACGCCAAAAAACGTGGGCCTTGACCCTGTCGCAATCACAAGGCAGTCGTAATTATAGCTTTCTTTCCCTACTAAAACCTTTTTTTCAAAATCAATTTTTTCAATATTATCCAAAACCACATTAACTTTGCGCTTTGCGAAAATCTTTTTTAAATCAATCTTTATGGCCTCATCCTCAACACGCCCCGCCGCAACTTCGTGAAGTTCGGTAAGCATGGTGTGGAAAGGGTTTTTGTCAATTAAGACAATATTTACGTCGTCCCGCTTTTTAAGCCGCTTCTCCAGTTTTTTAGCGGTCAAAACCCCGGCATATCCTCCGCCTAAAACAACAATATTTTTTGCCATATTCCCCATCATTCCTTTCTGGCTTATGTCGTATAATTAGCTTAATTTTTTGTTGCTAAACTTTTCTTGACCTCCCATTTATAAGATTATATAATAAGTCTTATGAAAAATAAAGGAGGGTTTTTTTGAAAAAATTATCAATTTTATTTCTAATTTTTGCCATTTTATTATCCCAAACCTCATGCAGCCCTACAATGCATTCCAAAACCGGGTTTATGCTTGACACGGTTGTTACCATAAAAATATATAACGCCGGCGAATCCATTTTAGACGAAGCCTTTGAGCTTTGCAAATACTATGAAAAAATATTTAGTAAAACCATAGGTGAAAGCGACATTTCCCGATTAAACTTATCGGAAGGAAAGCCGGTAAAAGTTAGCGATGACACAATTTTTTTATTAAAACGCGCGATTTACTATTCAAACCTTTCCCAGGGCAAGTTTGACGTAACCATTTATCCTGTAAGCGCCCTTTACGATTTTAAAAGCGAGAACCCCAAAGTCCCTGCCGACGAAGAAATAAAAGAGGCCCTAAAACATGTGGACTATAACAATATTGTCATAAACGGAAACGAAGTCACTTTAAAAAACGGCGCCCAAATTGATTTAGGCGGCATTGCCAAAGGATACATCGCCGATAAAATCAAGGAATTTTTAATCTCCAAAAACGTAAAAAGCGCGATAATAAACTTAGGCGGCAATGTGTTGCTTGTAGGAGAAAAGCC
>JAAYMJ010000071.1 GCA_012521455.1 Clostridiaceae bacterium | reverse complement strand
CTCCGTAAAACCCCAGATAAAATTCGGCATAAGCCCCTCAGGGGTATGGCGGAATAAATCCGACGATGAAGAGGGCTCGGACACGGGGAACGCCTATTCCCACTATGACAGGGCATATATCGACACCATAAAGCTTGTTGAGGAAAACCTCATTGACTACATAGCCCCGCAAATTTATTGGTCCCATACATACCCCGGCACCCCCTACGGGACGGTGGCGAAATGGTGGGAAGAAGTCCTAAAGAATAAAAACTGCCACCTTTATGTGGGCCTTGCCGCCTATAAGATAAACGACAACGAAGATATCGCGTGGCACGAAGACGACGGGGCGGCGGAAATCTCGAAGCAGATCCAATATAACCAGGAAAGCCCCGTTATAAAAGGAAGTATTCTCTTTAGATACGAAAGCCTTATAACAGAAAAAAACAAAAAAGCCTATGAGGCAGTAAAATCAAAGTGGAATGAAAAAGCCCAAGTCCCTCAAATGGAGTGGAAAAATAAAAAGACACCCAAAAAACCCGGAGTTGAAATAGTTGATGATAAAATATACCTAAAACCTGATGAAAACGCTGAAAAATTTATAATTTATAAAACCAACGGGGAAGGGGAAACCGTATATCAGGTTTTAACCAATACGGGTGAAAAAACCCTGCTGGATTTGGATTTCACAAAAAGCTATAAAATAGTAGCGGTATCCCAAAACGAAGAAAGCGAGCCGCTAATTTTGGAAAAGGCGGAAAGGGAAGAACATAATAAAATAATTAAACCCCCTGTTTATGCCTGCTTTTTATTTGTTTTAGGAATTGGAATACTGCTTTTTATAAGATAAGGAGGCGTCCGCCTCCTTTTTTGCTGCCTGCATTACGGGGCTGTTTTTTTGCCGCCTGTTTTCCATGGCCGCTGGGATAAAAAATGCCGCCGGATGGTAAAACAAAACGGGAAATACCTGTATTTGGATTTAATTGCAAATATTAACCTAAAGTAAAAAATTATTTTCAATTTTCCACAAAAACCGGTTGCATTTTTGTTATATTTGTGCTATTATATCACTTGCCTGAAAATGTGTCTGTAGCTCAGCTGGATAGAGTGATTGACTACGAATCAATAGGTCGGGGGTTCGAGTCCCTCCAGGCACACCAAATAGGGCGCCAATTAATTGGCGCCCTATTATTTTTTGCCTTTTTGGTCATATGCGGGTTTGATTTTGCCATTCCAATATGGTAGAATTAAAAAAACAAAACACGGAGGGCTAAAATGGTTACAATACGGGATGTGGCCCGGCTTGCAGGGGTTTCTGTCGGCACGGTGTCCAATGTCTTAAATAAAAGCAATAAGGTTAAGCCTGAAACCGCAAAAAGGGTAATGGAGGCTGTAAAAGAGCTAAATTATGTGCCAAATACCATTGCAAAGAGCTTAAAAACTAATAAAAGCAATGTGGTGGGGGTACTTGTGGAAGATATTTGCGCCTTTTCTTCCAGCACCATTATAGACGGGATCTGCGCCGAGTGCGACAGCCGCGAATATGTTGTAAACCTTGCGAACTTGCGGATTAACACCATGGTAAATCATTTTTCCCCTAAAACCTATCAGACCCTTGTTGAAAACGGGCACTTTAAAAACGCTGTAAACAGTTCAATAAACGCGCTGCTTTCCGCCCGCATTTGCGCGCTTATTTACATAGGGGCTCACCCCAGGGACATAAGCGGGATTTTGCCAAAGCTAAATATCCCCGTAATTTACGCCTACTGCTATGGCAAAAACGGGGACTGCTGCGTAAATTATGACGATTTTCAAGGGGCAAAGCTTGCGGTGGAGTATTTAATAAAACAAGGGCACACTAAAATTGCGCTAATCAGCGGCCCCCTTGATTCCGTTCCCGCGCAAAAGCGGCTTAAATCTTATAAAGAAACATTAAAAGAGTATAACATACCAATTTATGAAGAATACATCCGCTACGGGGATTGGGGATATGATTACGCCTACCGTGAATGCATAAACCTTATAAATCTACCAAACCCGCCAAGTGCCATATTTTCCATGAGCGACGTCATGGCCTATGGCGTTATAAAAGCGCTCAACGACAACGGCAAAAAAGTGCCCCAGGATGTTTCCGTGCACGGTTTTGATAATATTGAAAGCTCATGGTATATGAACCCGCCCTTAACAACCGTAAAACTTCCATTGTGGGAAGTGGGGAACACCGCCGCAAAAAAGGTGTTTGAAATACTTGAAAACCAGGGGCAAAATCAAAAGGATATATTAATCCCCTGCACTCATATAATCAGGAATTCCGTAAATAAAATATAAAAAACCGCTGTATTCCCTACAGCGGTTTTTTTACAGGAGGTCAGATGTCTTTTGGGCTTGCTGCGGGAGTCAGCGTGTTGTTGTGCCATACAAATATTTTATACCCGCCGCAAAGGCCTAATTGCGCAAAAAATTCCTTTTCTTCACCCTCATTCATGGAAAGGGTGTTTTTTATAACCTTAATTACCCTTCCCGAAGAGTCATACCCTACGAAATAAATGTCATATACCCCTTCTTTATGGCATAAAGCCTTAAAACTTAAAACCCCGTCATTTACCGACACATTGCTTATTCTGACTTTGTCACTTGTTACAGTAAAGCCCCTTACTGTAAACAGCCCTGCAGAAACCCCGCTTCCGCCCCTGACGCAGACCTTTCCCAAATCGTTGATTTCAGGGGCGTCGTTTCTAAACCTGAAATTGTCAGCCAAAAGCGTTGTTGTGCCCAAATCATCCGTAACCCATACACTATAGGTTTTTTGGTTAACATCAGCCACAATACTGATTTTATAAGCTTTATTTGCCTGATAGTAAACTGCGTTGCTTGAAGAAAAGGTGTCATAATTCCTTGCGTCCATCAGCCCGTTAGGCTGTATCCTGACACTTATGGGGAAATGGTTCCAGTTAGAAGGGGCTATATCGCTGCCTGTAATGCCCACAATCCCATCGCTTATGGAATAGGGGATAATGGTGTAATTTATCATTACCCTGTCCTTGTTTTTTCCAATGCTGTATGTGGAAAAACTGTTTCCTGATACCCATTCGTCCTCAAACTCGGCGGAATTTTCCGTTTCGGCAACCCAGACAACGCTTCTCCCGCCGCGGTTTAACCTCGCGTAGTTCGGAATGGCGGTTATATCTATGGGCTTTAAGCCCGCTGTGGTTTTTTTCCAGCCTTTTGCGCGTATCACCATCACGCCGCCCAAAAGGCCTTCCTCCCATTTTGAAACCATGGGGGAGTTTGTGTCCAGTATAACGCTTCCCACATTGAAAGTATCATTGTCAATATCTTCAAAGTTATATACAATCGGCCCCCGCTGAAGGGAAACTTTGCCGCGGTCTTCCGCGACTCTCTCATCCGCCCTTATAACTTTTATGTCCATAGGGAAGGAAAGCTCAATATAATCCCCCTTTTCCCAAAGCCTGTCTATTACCACAAAGCCCTTTTCTTCATTTAATGAAACCTCACCGCCGTTTATTTTGACAATATAGCTGAAGTCAGGATTTCCAAAGGAGTAGATTTTGCTTTCTTCCATTTTGGGGACCCTTAGTTTTATTGTAAATTCTTTTTACTCTTTTGGGATAACGGTAATTTTACCATACCCTTCCCATGGGTAGTTGCTTTCCTGAATTAACTGGATTTCGTTATCCCCCAATGTTACTGTAACGTCACTTCCGGCCAGCATATTCACATAAAGGGTGTGGTCATCTTCTGTTGAGTACATCCATTTTACCAAATTTAAAATAGTCCTTGGAATATTTCCCACACAGCAGGGGCAGCCGTGCCATGAATACCTTGCCCAGTTTGCGTCAAGCTCGTTTTGATAGTAAAAAGCGTCGCCTTCCAAATTCACAGCGCCCGCAACCACGTTATAAAGCTGCCTTTCAAGGCCGTCAATATATTCCGCGTCATGGAAGGCGTTATTCATGCGGTTGCTCCAAAATACCATGCCGCAGCTTGCGCAGGATTCGTCGTAACTTTTATTCGGCAAATAATAATCCGATGAAAAACCCTCATTGCTTGCAATTGACCCGACGCCGCCGGTAATATACATCTTGTGGTTTACAACGGAATCCCAAAGCCGTTGTACTGCGTAATAGTACGCACTGTTATTGTTTTGCATGGCAATATCCGCCATAGCGGAATATAAATATGTAGCCCTGACCGCATGGCCTTTAGCTTCGCTTTGCTCGGTTGAGGACAAATGGCTTTGGTCATATTCCTGGTCATTTCCCCTTGCGTCGCACAAAAACTCCGCAAGTTCTATGTATTTATCCCCAAGGCCTTCCCCTTCATGCTCATTTATAAACTGCCCGAGGTGCATAAGCGCCATCTCCATGCCCTGGTGCCCGTCATACCAGAATTTTTTGGGGGCAGGCCCGATTGTATTTACCCACAAGTCCGCGCATTTTACCGCCGCGTCATAAAGCCTTGAGTCCTGCATATTTGTCATTTGATAGTGGGCAAGGGCCGCCTCGATAAAGTAGCCCATGACATAGCCCTCGTGATGGGTTTTATTTGTCCAACGCTGCCAGCCCCTGACAGTGTACATGGTGTTTATGTACCCGTCGGGCTCTTGCGCGGAAAGGACAATGGGTATCCATTCTTCAAGCTTTTGCCTTAAATAATCCTGCGCTTTTTTGAATTCCTCATCCCCGTCGGGGTCAATGGTTAGCGCAAGGCACATTGCTTCCATAGTGTTATACACATAAGCGTTTGCCCAAAGGTTTTCTTCATAATTTATATAATCTTCGCCCCTCAATTTTTTAGCGGCCTGCCTGAAGGCGTCAATCCCGTAGTAAACTTCCTCAAGCTGCGCTATGCAGTGGGGTATCCATTTTTCCGCCATTTTTTTAATTTGTGCCTTCCAAAAAGGGCTTGTGATTTTTGCCCCGTTATAATAAGCGTCCTTTAAGGGTGTAGGGAATTGTGGCTTTTGTGCGTTTGCCAGCTGTAAAACCGTGTCTTCATCAATGGCGGCATTGTAAACCTTTATGCTATCAATGCTTCCGTAAAAATTCCTCCCCTGCCCGAAGGGGTCTGACCCGATGGTCAGTGGGGTGTTTGCAATACTTAATTCCCTTACAGCCCTTTGCGTTATTAATTTTCCGTCAACATAAAACTTCTGCCTTGTCCCGTCATAAGTCATAACTATAAAATATGTCCTGTTTGGCTCAAACTCAGAAGGGGTCTGCCCGTCATTTGCGTAAAAGCCGTATTCAAACGCCTTTTCAGCGCTGTTGTAGTAAATGAAGTTTCCCGCGTTTTTGCTTGCGTTCCCCCAGCCGATTATCCCGTTTCCGTATTCATCTTTTGCGTTGGTGCCAGGCGTTAATAAAACCGTGATACTAAAGGGCTGGTTACCATAAATCCCAATGTTTGAAGAAGCCTTAATCCCGCCGCTGCCTGAAAAAGTATAACCCGACCCTTCCCAAACAGGCTCAGGCAGCCCGTTTGCGCAAACCGCCGGCATAAT
>JAAYMJ010000070.1 GCA_012521455.1 Clostridiaceae bacterium | reverse complement strand
GCAATTTTCATAATATCAAACCCTTCTTTAAATTTTGTTCTGCTTGCGAAAGCCTTATATATTCAAGCTTAAAATTCTCTATTGAATAATCAAAATCAGGTTTTTCTAAAACCTTGTTTTTTGCCGCAACCGCCACCGACGAGGCCTTTGCGTACCTCAAATTGGGCGGGGCAAAACGGGCCTTTTCTTTTAGGTTTTCACTAAAGTAGGCCTCATAAACCGCCACCCCGTCCCCCACGAAAATCACGTCTTCGTTTATTTCATCTTTTAGTTCCTCAACGGACAATGCCCTAGGGGGCGTGATTTCTTTTAATTTTTCATCTTCCCACCTGTACAAGGCGTTATACACCTGGTTTTTCCTTGCGTCCATTATGGGGGATATTAAATGGGGGGTACATGGTAAATTATAGCATAAACTTTCCAAAGTTGATACCCCTATTATTTTTTTGCCCGCGCCGAAAGCCAGCCCCATGGCAGTGGCCCCCGCGATTTTCAATCCTGTAAAAGAGCCGGGGCCGTGGGAGAGGGCAATATAGTCAAAATCATCAATTTTTAAGCCTGCGCTATTTAGCGCGTTTTCAATCATGGGCATAAGGGTTTGGGAGTGGGTTAGTTTGTTATTGACAAAAATTTCGCTTGTTATTTTATCCCCGTCTAAAACCGCCACGGAACAGGATATGCAGGATGCCTCTATCGCAAGAATTTTCAAATTCCTTCCACCTCAATTTGCCTTGTATTTTCGCCTGTCTTTTCCAATTTTACGACTATTGGGTCCTTTGGCATAAAATCCAAAAAATTGTCCGGCCATTCAATGATGTTTATATAATTCCCGTCTAAAAAATCGTCAAAACCTATTTCATAAAGTTCCTCACCGCTTTCTATGCGGTATAAATCAAAGTGGTTAACCGTGAAATCTTTTACATTATACTGGTTCATTATCGCAAAGGTGGGGCTTGACACTCTTCCCGCGTAATTTAGCCCATCTAAAAACCCCCTTGTAAAGGCGGTCTTCCCCGCCCCTAATTCCCCAAAAAGAAGAATGGTTTCCGGGGGGGTTATTTTTTTTGCAAGCTCCTTTGCAAAATTCTCGGTATCTTCTATGGAATTGCTGACAAATTTAATCATTTAAACCTCCGGAAAAATTAAAATAGGCCTGTGATTTTCCCGTCTTGGTCAATGTCGATTTTTTCCGCCGACGGCACTTTCGGAAGCCCCGGCATGGTCATAATATCGCCGGTCAGGCACACGATAAAGCCCGCCCCCGCAGACAGGGAAAGCGCTTTTACATTTAGGGTAAACCCTTCGGGGCGCCCTAAAAGGGTGGGGTCGTCGGAGAGGGAATACTGGGTTTTTGCCATGCATATGGGCAAGTTCCCGTAGCCTAGCCGCTCGTACTCCGCAATTTGCTTTTTAGCCTGGTTTGAAAAGGCTATATCCTTTGCGCCGTAAATTTCCTGCGCTATCTTTCTGATTTTTTCCTCAATGGATAAATTTAAGTCATAAAGGGGCTTGTAATTTGATTTTTCTTCAACTGCCCCTAATACTTCCTTCGCCAATTCCAAGCCGCCTTGACCGCCTTTTGAAAAGCCTTCGCTTAAGGCAAACCTTGCGCCATTTTCCTTCGCGCACTGCCTTACCACTTCAATTTCAGCGGGGGAATCCTGTTCAAATTTATTTAATGCCACAACAACGGGAAGCCCGAATTTTTTCATGTTTTCAATGTGCTTTTCCAAATTCTTAATTCCCCGTTTAACCGCTTCCACGTTTTCTTCTTTCAAATTATCCTTGCTAAGCCCGCCCGCGTATTTTAAGGCCCTGATTGTAGCCACTATAACCGCGGCGTTGGGGGTAAGGCCTCCGTACCTGCACTTTATGTCCAAAAACTTTTCCGCCCCTAAATCCGCGCCAAAACCTGCTTCGGTAACTACAATGTCGGACAGTTTCAAAGCGATTTTTGTAGCCATTAAGCTGTTGCAGCCATGGGCAATATTGGCAAAGGGGCCGCCGTGAACAAGACAGGGGGTGTGTTCTAGTGTTTGCACTAAGTTTGGCAAAATCGCGTCTTTAAGTAACAGCGTCATTGCCCCCTGGGCTTTTAAATCCTTCGCGGTGATTGGGTTTC
>JAAYMJ010000069.1 GCA_012521455.1 Clostridiaceae bacterium | reverse complement strand
TATTTTATCATACGGAAAATATAAAAATATAAGTTTACAATGCCACCTGTTCCAAAATGGTTTTGAGATTATTTCTTCCCTTGAGAAAGGCAACCGCTTTGATATATACATTTTAGATATAATAATGTCAAATTAGCTACCGCTTTTTTGTGCTGCCAGCCGTTAAAGATACGCGGGCACGGTTTTAGGAAACATTTTTGACAGCATTTCAATGAACCATATAGGCTATATAATCTCCGCGGCGGTTTCATACTTTTTGCTTAGAAAATTTGCCTTTGTGTCCGTTTGGCACCTTATTAGCAAATCCACCCATTCTTGTTTGGTTTTTGGCATTATGCCCGCGTTTTATTATTTATTTGACTATATAACAACCGTATACACCGACTTTATGTATCAGGGGTCCCGCCTTGCGGTGCAGTTTTTGCCCTTTGTAACCGCAACTTTTTATTTTGTGTTCATGCTTTTATACTACGCCGAAACCCAAAAGCAAATTGAAATCCAGCATTCCAAGGATATATTGGAAACCCAGTTAAAGCATGCCCAAAACGAGTTTTTAAACTTAAAAAAGCAGGAAGAGGCGGCGGCAACTTTCCGCCACGATTTAAGGCACCACTTTGGCTATCTTCAAAATTTAGCAATTGACGGGAAAATAGAAGATATAAAGGAGTATTTAAAAGAGGCCATCTCCGGCATTGAGCAGATTACTCCTTTGAGGTTTTGCGAAAACTATGCTGTGAATTTGATAATTTCATCCTTTTATCAAAAGGCGAAACTGCACAGTATTAGTTTTTATGTTAATGTAACCTTGCCCGAAAAAATCGCGCTTAGCGATACCAAGATTTGTTCCCTGTTATCAAACGCGTTGGAAAACGCCATAAACGCAGCCCGGGATATACCCGATGAAAAGTCGCGGCAGATTTATTTAAAGATTTTTTCAAAAAACAACAAGCTTTGCATGAATATAAGAAACACATATAACACCGAGCCCGCCTTTGAAAAGGATATGCCCGTTTCATGCGGCGAAAACCACGGCTTTGGCACCAAAAGCATGGCCCAGATTATTGACAAACACGGCGGGATGTATAGGTTTTTTGTGCAGGACGGAATGTTCGTTTTTCAAGTCACAGCGTAAATATCTATTAAAAACTGCCCGTTTGGGCAGTTTTTCTATTATTTCTTGCATTTGACTTTTCTGTTTTGTTGTGATACATTTTATGTATATTAAATTTACATATTTTTCTATGGGCTATTATATTATTTCCCTAATATGGCAATAATTTTTTTAGTTTTATTATTTTTATTATTTTTTAAAAGGAGGTATTATTATGGCTGTTAAAAATGCTATGACCGCTGATTTCCTACGTTCTGCTTACGGCGGGGAAAGCGCGGCTCACATGCGCTATTTAATCTGGGGGGACATGGCTGAAAAAGAAGGCTTCCCAAACATCAAAAGGCTGTTTTACGCAATAGCTTACGCGGAACAGGCTCATGCCACAAACCATTTTAAAGAACTAGGGGAACAGGTGGGGCCTGCTACCGTAACCTGTGGCGCTGAATTTGGCGCAGGCAAAACAGTGGACAACCTCCAAGGTGCCATAGATGGAGAAAGACACGAAGTTGAGCAAATGTATCCTGTTTACTTAAACGCCGCAGAATTCCAAAACGAAAAAGGGGCGCAGAGGGCGTTCCACTTTGCGTTGGAAGCTGAAAAAATCCATGTTAAATTGTTTGAAGACGCACAAAAATCTGCCCGCGAAGGAAAGGACATTAATATCCAAAAAGTTTACATCTGCCCTATTTGCGGATACACCGTAGTTGACAACGCTCCCGATGTTTGCCCTGTTTGTGGCGCTAAAAAGGAAATGTTCAAAGAATTTTAATGTTCGCGCTTTGTATAACTGCATTTAGAGTGAAATATTTTTAAAAAACATAAAAAAAGCATTGCCTTTTGGCAATGCTTTTTTAAGTAAAAACTGATTATTTAAGTGTAACTTTAGCGCCAACTTCTTCAAGTTTAGCCTTGAAGTTTTCAGCGTCTTCTTTGCTTGCGCCTTCCTTAAGTGTCTTTGGAGCGCCGTCAACAACGTCTTTAGCTTCTTTTAGGCCAAGACCTGTTAGTTCCCTAACAACTTTGATAACCTTAATCTTGTCAGCGCCTGCGGATTCTAATACAACGTCAAATTCGGTCTTTTCTTCAGCAGCAGCTGGAGCAGCGCCGCCTGCAGCAACTGGAGCAGCTACCGCAACAGGAGCAGCAGCAGAAACGCCAAATTCTTCTTCCAATGCTTTAACTAATTCGGATAATTCTAAAACTGTTAATGATTTTACATCTTCAATTAATTTTGTAACTTTTTCACTCATTTTATATACCTCCAAAATATAATTTTAGTTTTCAAATTTATTTTATATTTCTAAAAAATTATTCCCCTGCAGCAGCTTTCTTTTCTGCAATCTGGTTAAGCGCAACAACCAAACCTCTCAAATTTGCGTTTAACACGTTTACGAAACCATAGATTGGCGCTTGGAAACCAGCGAGGGCTTTCGCAACAAGGACTTCCTTGCTCGGCAAATCCGCAATTGCCTTAACTTCGTCAATGCTGATTACTCTTCCTTCAATGAAGCCTGATTTTAATTCTACCTTGTCATTTTTCTTTGCAAATTCGCAGATGATTTTTGCGGGGGCAATCGGGTCAGTCGCGCTGAAAGCAATGCTTGTGGGCCCGTTTAGCACGGGGTCAAGCGCGTCAAACCCAACTTCTTTAGCCGCAAATCTTAAAAGGGTGTTTTTAACAACCTTATATTCAACTCCTGCTTTTCTAAGTTCTGCGCGGAGTTTTGTTTCTTCTTCAACAGTCAATCCGCGGTAGTCCAATAAAACCCCGCCTTGAGCCGCAGAAAGTTTTTCAACAAGGGTTTTCACAATTTCCTTTTTAGCTTCCAAAGCTTTTTGACTTGGCATATATTACACCTCCCTATTTTAAGGTTATCAAAAAAGGATTCTTCGCATCCATAGACGCAAAGAATCCCTAAAATACACGAATACACGCACTTATTTTAAAGCTTCCTCGGTAGGGTTTACATGTATACACAATACCTACTGTCTATGGAAACGAATATTTAATTTTCCCTTTA
>JAAYMJ010000068.1 GCA_012521455.1 Clostridiaceae bacterium | reverse complement strand
TACATTCACAAAAGACCGCACATACATGGGCTGGGTTGAAGACAATGGTTCTGTTGTAGTGGCACAATACGACCATGATACAAAAGAATACAAGAGGGTTGTGCTACACGACAGGCTTGAACCCGACGACCACAACAACCCTGCGGTAATCGTGCTTCCGGACGGACGTATTATGGCTTGGTATTCAATGCACACCAATGAGCCGTATATGTATTACCGCGTTTCAAAATATCCTGAAGATATTTCCGAATGGCATGAAGAACAGTACTATTACTGCCAGACCAACACCCAAGGCGATTACAGCACCTATAACGCAACATACCCCACAGTATTCCCTGTAAACACTGGCGGAAAAGATGGGGAAGACAGGCTTTACGTATTCTGGAGGGGCGTTCACTGGCAGCCCACAATCGCACAATTTACTATGCCGGATGAAAACGGTAAATGTGAAGTAATCATGGGTCAGACCCAGATTGCAAACGCCGCATATAGTGCTAACGGTAAAGAAACCGGCGGCGAAGGCACATTAAGGCCGTATACCAAATATGACTACGATTTTGAAAGAGGCAAAATCCATGTAACCTTCACATACACACACCCTGACAATGCGGCGCAAAACCCGATTTATTACTTCTACATTAACATTGCCGACCAAGGCATTTACACCGCAAAGGGCAGAAGGATACAGGATATCCCTGTTGAAAACGACCACAGGTATTATAAGAGCTACAGGAATGAAAAATGGGGCGTAACAGTTCAGGACTGGGTTGACGAATATCCGGAACTTGTTGTGTTTGACCCCAAAGGCGAAGCAAGGCGCGGCTGGACTTGGGATATTAAAGTTAACGAAAAAGGCGAACCCTGTATCGTTTACGCTGACATAACCGACCAACCGCCAGGCCCGGGCGAAACCTTGCCGGAATCATTCCCTGACACTTCTGAAGACCGTTGCCACCACTACTACTGGTATGCTAGATGGGACAGCGAAACAGAAGAATGGGTAAACACCTTCCTAACATACGGCGGAAAGTGGTTCCATGAAAACGCAACACAGGAACGCTGCTACAGCGGCGGTTTAACCCTAGACCACAACGCGCCTAACGCAAACGTGGTATTCCTGGCAAAACCCACAATTGGAAAATACGGCAACATCTTTGAAATTTACAGATGGGAAAGCCCGGACAACGGCGCAACATGGCCTGTGGAACTACAAACACCAATCACACAAAACTCAAAGATTAACAACGCAAGACCGAATGCGATTTATAACTATAAGATGGACGAAAACGGAAACCACCAAGGCCCGAGAATTCTTTGGATCAGCGGTGAATACCGTTACTGGATGAACTATGAATATAAGACCGGCGTTATGACCGACTTCCCGGGAATTGAGCCTGAAGATGACCCTGAAATGAAAGCTGACGCTTTCTTGACAGTAAACGGCGGCGAACCCGAAAAATTGTCCAAGGATTTGGAAGGCGAAGAATTCCTTGCAAAATTCGTGCTTTCAAATATCTCCATTGGCGACGGGAAAGCAATGGTAGGTATCGCTCACTATGATAAGTACAACAAGCTAAAGAGTATTAAAACAGAAACTGTTACCGTTCCAGGAAGAAGCGTTCCCCAATACCCGGTTCCGGGTGCTCCGAAGGGACGCGAAGAAGGAACATACTCCACATTGGGTTCAGAAGAAATAGAAGTATATGTGGATTATACACCTGAAAATATTGAAGAAGGCGACAGAATCAGCCTGCTTGCATATTCAATGGGCAAATATAAACTTCTTCCAATTATAAGCATTCCTTATGAAATCACAACAGAAGGCCCGCGCTTCGTTGACCGCGACCAAATTTACTATGATGGCGACGAAATCTTAAAACTTGGCGATGGCGAAGCATATAACGGCTGGATTGCTTCATTGAACAAGGCAAGCACAAGCTACGACCCATGCTTTGGGGAAAATAACTACGTAGCAGTTACCCGTGCACCATTTGGCAACACCGCAATCCACCTATACCATGCATCAAGCTCAACCACCAGTGGTGACCCGAATGGCGCAGGCGGAATTTTCGTATCCCGTCATTTGCCGTTGGATAAATTGACGGATGAAGACGGAAATTATGTAGATTATGAAATCAGGTTTAACATGAGGCTCATCAACGAGCTAAGCTGGAGCAACAACAACTACCTAGGCTTTGCCCTATCCAATGGTATAACAAGGGGTAATATTGAAATAAACAGCGAAGACGCGCATCCGGTTGCATATCAGTTCAGGTTTAGAAACAGCTGGTCAGGCACAAACGGCAGGCGCGGCTGGATAAGTGCGTTTACATCACCATACTTTGGCGATGAAAATGGCGCAAAAACTGTAATTGAATGGGTAGACGGCGTTGTAGGCAATAATTCCGACAGGTTGTTTGAAGGCTCACTATGGGATATCAGAATTATTGTAAGGCCAAATGACAGGAAGATTGAAACCTATGTATTCGACGGATACCGCACCGGATACTTTGTTCAAGACTACAATGGCGAACTAATCAACTGGAACCTAAATCCGATTGATACCATTACATTCCATTCAGGTATCAGCAACTGGTGCGAAATCTACATTGACGACTTTAGGGTAAGCAAGTATGAAGAAAAACCGGTTAAGACCTATCCTGAAGGCGAAAAACTAACAATTGTCAAAGCGTCTGCAAAACAGGGCGAAGTATCCTACGCGTATGACGCAAACATCAATACAATGTGGTCGGCTACTTACCTAAAGAGTGACCCGACACCAGAAATTATCTTTGACTTAGGAAAGAGATATACCATTTCAAAGATAGGAATTCAACCGGGCGGATACTTGACATACAGGTATGACATTTACGTATCAAAAGACGGTAAGAATTGGGAAAGGGTATTCCGGGGCAATTCAAACTCCTCAAGGAATATGGAATACAGAAGCGGGCAACACAAGGAAGCAAGATACGTAAAAGTTAGGACCAACGGAAACACATCAACCCAGGTATTTGACCTTGCGGAAATTGAAATTTGGGGATATTAAAAATTAAAAAGGGAAGGCCGCAGGCCTTCCTTTTTTTGTTTTTTAGTCAGTTAAGTCCGGATGCTTTATTGATTTTATGGTTTAAAATATTGCCTTGCTAGTTTAAAAAGCTGTAAAGCATAAATGTGTGGCTGGTGGGTGTTTTGTTGCACTCATCGGCAAAGGCTTTGTAGATTTGCGCTTCCTTTTCCTTGTAGCGGTAGTTATTGGTTATTTTATACAGTTTATTTAGGCATAAGGCAAACACGCTGTTGGCGGAAGGCACCGCGTCATCATAGGCGTCCTTTGGCCAAAGGATTAATTTTTCGGCGTCGGTACCGTAAAAATACAATCCCCCGTCTTCCGACCAAAAAAGCTGGATGGCGCAGTCGGTTAATTCCTTTGCGTAATCTAAGTATTTTAAATCCCCCGTTGCCTCAAAAAGCAATATGAGGGCCCAAATCAAATAGGCGTAATCCTGGGAATAGGCAAGATATTTTGCCTCACCCTCAATGTAGCGGGCAAGGAGCCTTCCGCTTGAGCTTTTTAATTTGTCAAGGACAAATTTCGCGGCGCGAATTGCGGTATTTTTAAATCCTTCATTTTGAAATATTTTTGCGCCTAAAGAAAACGCCGCAATTGCCAAAGCGTT
>JAAYMJ010000009.1 GCA_012521455.1 Clostridiaceae bacterium | reverse complement strand
CGCGTCCATTAAATATTCTTCCAAAACCATGGTTTTACCCAGCATATCAAAAATTTTTTTCGCCTCATTGAAAACTTCGTCAGAAACAGGCTCTTCATATGCCATAACGGTCATGCCTTCGCCAAGCATAACAGGGGTGTTTGGCCCGGTCCTTATAACCTGGGCGTCATCACCTAAAATATCTTTCACATACCTGATGCTTATCCCCGGGGCAACGGTGATTATAACTTTTCCCTTGTAGTAGGGCTTTATTTCGTTTAGGACTTGTTTGTAGTGGTTTGGCTTTACTGCTAAAATCACAAAATCGCTTTCCAAAACCACATCAATGTTACTTTTTGTGGTTTTGATGTTGTATGAAGCAAATTTTTTGATTTTATCTTCATCCATGTCGCTTACGATTATATCGGCAATCTTTCCGTGTGCGCCTTTTACAATGGCAGAAGTAAGATTGCCGCCGCCAATTATTCCTAATTTCATTTTAAAGACTCCAATCCTTTATACTTTTAATTCGCTTTTTAAACCCAATAAATCTTTATTTTTTTCAAGGATGGGTAAAACCTCGCCTTTTATGAATTCTTCCGTCTGCTGCGGGGCGCGCCCCACATACCTTTCAGGTTTTAAAACCTGCATAAGCTCATCTAAATTTAAGTTAAAGGCGCCGTCCTGCGCAATTAGTTCAAGCAAATTATTATTTAGCCCTTCGCTTTTTACGCGGTAGGCCGCTTTCATGGAAAGTTCCCTTATCCTTTCGTGAAGTTCCTGCCTGTCCCCGCCTTTTTTCACTGCCTGCATTAGGATATTTTCCGTTGCCATAAAAGGAAGCTCATCTTCTATGTGGCGTCTGATAACTTTTTCATACACCACAAGCCCATCGGCAACGTTTAGGTAAATTTCCAAAATCGCGTCAACCGCCAAAAAGGCTTCAGGTATCGCAATCCGCTTGTTGGCAGAGTCATCCAAAGTTCTTTCAAACCATTGGGTTGACGCTGTGATTGCGGGGTTTTGGGCATTTACTATAACATAGCGGGATAGGGCTGAAATTCTTTCGCTCCTCATGGGGTTTCGCTTATATGCCATAGCTGAGGACCCGATTTGATGTTTTTCAAAGGGTTCCTCGATTTCTTTTAGGTGCTGAAGTAACCTTATGTCGTTTGAAAACTTATACGCGCTTTGGGCAATCCCACTTAATGCCGACAAAACCTGGCTGTCCACTTTTCTTGGGTAGGTCTGGCCTGATACCGGGAAGCATTTGTCATACCCCATTTTTTTGGCAACCAATTCGTCAAGCTTTTTTACCTTTTCATGGTCGTTGTCAAAAAGTTCCATAAAGCTTGCCTGGGTTCCCGTTGTTCCTTTTGAGCCAAGGAGCTTTTTCTTGCTTAAAAGATAGTTTATATCCTCTAAGTCCATGAGTAAATCCTGTATCCAAAGGGTTGCCCTTTTGCCTACCGTTGTAAGCTGGGCAGGCTGGAAATGGGTAAAGGCAAGGGTGGGCAAATCCTTGTATTTTAGCGCGAATTTGCTTAATACATCAATTACGTTTAAGAGTTTTTTGCGGATTATTTCAAGCGCCCTGTGCATAATAATTAAATCCGCATTATCCCCCACATAGCAGCTGGTGGCGCCTAAATGGATTATGCCTTTTGCTTTGGGGCATTGAACGCCGAAAGCGTAAACATGGCTCATTACGTCATGGCGCACTTCTTTTTCACGGGCCTGCGCCACTTCATAGTTTATGTCGTCTTTGTGGGCTTTAAGTTCCTCAATTTGCTCATCCGTTATATTCAACCCAAGCTCTTTTTCAGCCTCGGCCAGCGCAATCCAAAGCTGGCGCCAGAGTTTGAACTTGGTATCGTCTGAAAACAAATTTTGCATTTCATAGCTGGAGTACCTTGTAATTAGCGGGCTTTGGTAAGTATCATGCATTAGCGCGCACCTTCCTTGAGGAATTTTTCAAGCCTGTCTAGGCCCATTTTTATATTTTCAAGGCTTGTGGCATATGACCATCTTAAGTACCCGCAGGCGCCAAAGCCGCTTCCGGGAACTACTGCCACATTTCCTTTTTCCAAGAACAATTCCGCGAATTCGTCGCAGGTGTTAACCTTTACGCCAAAGTATTCTTTGCCTAGCAAGTTCTTTATATTCATCATTATATAAAACGCGCCGTCGGGCATTTTGCAGGAAACCCCTTCAATGCTGTTAATTCTTTCTACCATGTAGTTGCGCCTTTCTTCAAAGACTTTTCTCATCTTCTCAACTTCGTCATTAGGGCCTAAAATTGCCGCAACAGCCGCCGCTTGGGCAATTGAGTTGGGGTTTGAGGTCGCGTGGCTTTGAACATTTGCCATGATTTTAGCGATTTCTTTGTTGGAAGCGGTATACCCTATCCTCCACCCTGTCATGGCGTATGTCTTTGAAACCCCGTTTACCACGATGGTTAAATCCTTTATTTTATCATTTAAAGACGCGATTGAAACATGTTCTTTCCCGCCGTAGATTAAGTGTTCATATATTTCATCGGACACAACGAAAATGTTGTGTTTAACGCAAATGTCAGCGATTTCCATGAGTTCTTCTTTTGAATAAATCATGCCCGTTGGGTTTGAAGGGCTGTTTAATACTAGTGCTTTCGTTTTTGGCGTGATTGCGTCTTTTAACATTTGGGGGGTGAATTTAAAATCGGTTTCTTCAGTGGTTTCCAATACTTTCACAACCCCGTCGTTTAACTTTACCATTTCGGGATAGCTAACCCAAAAAGGTGATGGGATAATTACTTCATCGCCGGGGTTTAGTATTGCGCCGAAAACATTGACAAGGGAGTGTTTCGCGCCGTTTGAAATGACAATCTGGCTTGGTTCATAGTCTAAGTTATTGTCCCTTTTAAATTTTTCGCAAACCGCCTTTTTTAGTTCCAATGTACCTGAGGCGGGCGTAT
>JAAYMJ010000067.1 GCA_012521455.1 Clostridiaceae bacterium | reverse complement strand
TACCGCGCGTTAAAATACCTAAAAAGGGGCGGAAAACTCATCATAAATACCCAAAATATAGACCCCATGCCCGTAATTGTGGGGGAGGCAAAGTATCCTGAGGGGATTTTTGATAAAATCAGGGAAAAAAATGTGGAGTTTACCCAGGTAAATGCCACGGAAATTGCCAAAGCGTGCGGAAATATTAAGGCGGTAAACGTGGTATTAATCGGGGTTTTGGCTAAAAACACAAAGATTGATAAAGAAGTGTGGATAAAAGCAATAGAGGACACCGTGCCCGAAAAGTTCAAGGAAGTTAATGTTAATGCGTTTTTAAAAGGTTATGAAATATAATTTTTAAATTTTATATAGCATAAAATGTGAGAGGTGTGGTACAATGGGTTTAGCATGGGACTATAAGCATGAGTTTATGAGCCGGGACGAACTTCACGCACTTCAATCCGAAAGGCTTGTAAAGCTGGTGGACAGGGTTTACAGGAATGTGCCCTATTACAGGGCAAAAATGCAGGAGAAGGGCTTGCTCCCCGGGGACATCAAAAGCATTGATGATTTAGACAAACTTCCCTTTACAACAAAGCAGGATTTGAGGGAAACTTACCCCTTTGGGCTTTTTGCGGTTTCAATGGAAGATGTGGTAAGAACCCACGCCTCCAGCGGGACCACGGGCAAGCAGACGGTGGTGGGCTATACCTACAATGATATCCAGCTATGGGCGGAACTCATGGCGCGCTGCTTAACAATGGCGGGCGCCACAAAAAAATCCACCATCCAGGTTGCGTACGGCTACGGGCTGTTTACAGGCGGGCTTGGCGTTCACTACGGCGCGGAACGGATTGGCGCAAACACAGTGCCGGCGTCAAGCGGGAATACCTTAAGGCAGATTACAATGCTAAAGGATTTCGGGGCAACACATTTATGCTGTACTCCTTCTTATGCTTTGTACATAGCGGAATGCCTTGAGGAACAGGGGATAGACGTAAAGGACTTGCCGCTTCAAGCGGGGATTTTCGGCGCTGAACCCTGGACCGAGCAAATGAGGAAGGAAATCGAGGCAAGGCTTGATATCAAGGCTTACGACATTTACGGTTTGTCGGAAATCATCGGCCCTGGCGTCGCGATGGAATGCGAATGCCAAAAGGGCATGCACATTATGGAGGACCACTTTGTGCCTGAAATCATAAACCCTGACACTGGCGAAGTGCTTCCCGGGAATACCCAAGGGGAATTAGTGTTTACAACCCTTACAAAAGAGGCCTTCCCGCTAATCAGGTACAGGACAAGGGATATTTCTGTTCTTCACTATGAACAATGCGGCTGCGGGAGAACAAGCGTAAGAATGGAAAAACCATGCGGGCGAAGCGACGACATGCTGATTATAAGAGGCGTGAACGTATTCCCGTCACAAATTGAAAGCGTGCTGTTGGAAATGAGCAACACAGCGCCCCACTACCTATTGGTGGTAGACAGGATAAACAACCTTGACACCTTGGAAATACTGGTTGAAATGGACGAAAAAATGTTTTCTGACGAAGTTAAGAACGTGGAAAAATACGGCGAAATGATCAGGAATAGAATTGAAAGCGTGCTAGGGTTAAATGCGAAAATTACGCTTGTTGAACCTAAGACCATCCAGAGAAGCGAGGGAAAGGCCAAAAGGGTAATTGATAAGCGAAAACTAAGCTAGGAGGGGAATTATGTTGATTAAGCAAATTTCTGTTTTTGTGGAAAACAAATACGGAAAGCTGGTTCAAATTACTGATATTTTAGCGCAAAACAATATTAATATTTTGGCGATATCCATTGCGGATACCACTGATTTTGGTATTTTAAGGCTTATAGTAAACGACCCCCAAAAAGCTGAAAAAGTGTTAAGGGATGCCCAGGTGACGGTTAAATGCACCGATGTTATCTGCATAAGCGTGCCCGATGTGCCGGGGGCGCTGCACAAAGCACTAAAAGTGATAACAGAGGCGGGAATTTCCATTGAATATGTTTACGGTTTCTTTGGAAAAGCAAAGAAGAGGGACCACATTGTGCTTAGGGTTGACCAGCCCGACAAAGCAATTGCTGAATTGAAGGCAAACGACATTGAAGTTTTAACTTGTGAGGATGTGTATTGTTAATAATGGATTTTTTAAAGGAATACTTAAACCTTGACGACAGCTTGATTAATTTAGCCAAAGAGGCAGAGGACGAGGTCAGGGAAGAGTTTTTGAAAATTGAGGGAACCGCTCAAAAAAACCAGGCAAAGGTTTTGGCGGCGTTCAGGCGCCACAGGGTGAGCGAGGCGCATTTTGCCTATACCACAGGATACGGTTATGGCGATTTGGGAAGGGACACTTTAGATGAAATATATGCCGAAGTGTTCGGCGCCGAAGACGCGCTGGTGCGCCACAATATAATTTCAGGAACCCATGCTTTGACCCTGGCCCTTTTTGGCGTTTTACGCCCCGGGGATACCCTGCTGGCCCCTGCTGGAAAGCCCTATGACACCTTGGATTCCGTCATCGGCATAACGCCTTGTGACGGCTCATTGGCGGATTTTGGCGTAAATTATGAGCAAATTGATTTGCAAAATGGCGAAATAAATTTTGAAAAAATCAATGAGGCGCTGGAAGAAAAGAAAATAAAGGCTTGCTTAATACAGCGCTCAAAGGGCTATGACTGGCGGGAAAGCCTTAATATTCAAAGGCTTGCGGAATTGATTGCGTTTATTAAAAGGATTTCCCCTGAAACTATCTGCATAGTGGATAACTGCTACGGGGAATTTGTGGAGGATATGGAGCCCACGGAAGTTGGCGCGGATTTAATTGTGGGCTCTTTAATTAAAAACCCAGGAGGGGGGCTGGCCCATACTGGGGGATATATTGCGGGGAAAAGGGATTTAATTGAAAAAATCGCGTACAGGCACACCTCCCCCGGAATAGGAAAGGAAGCGGGCTGTAGTTTAGGGCAAAACAGACTTATGTACCAGGGCTTTTTTATGGCGCCCCACACAGTGTCCCAAAGCGTAAAAGCGGCGGTTTTTGCAAGCGCCTTGTTAAAAAAGCTGGGTTTTACGGTTTTGCCCGGGCCTAAAGAGTTG
>JAAYMJ010000066.1 GCA_012521455.1 Clostridiaceae bacterium | reverse complement strand
GCTCTTTTTCTTTTTTAGCCCTTCTCTTTGAAACAAGCTCGTTTACCTTGTCAAAAAGGGTCGGGATATAGTCAATAATCTTATCCGCAACGGTGTTATTCGCGTTTGTCACAGGCAAAAGCTTAATCTGGTTTTGCCCGACAACCAAAAATGCCACAGGATTAATTGAAACCCCGGCGCCTGTCCCGCCGCCAAATAAAACCTTGTCTTCTTTGGCTTCTTCCTTTTTTCTTGGCAAAAATTCCGCGCCCCCCGCGGCAAATCCAAATTTAACCTTTGAAATGGGTATGATAACAGAACCGTCTGGGGTTTGGACAGGGTCCCCCACTATGGTGTTCACATCAATCATTTCCTTGATATTCTCAAGGGAAGTATCCATAATATCGCAAATCGGATGCTCAGCCATGTGAAACCTTCCTTTCTAAATTAATTTTTTGATTTATTTTTGGCACTAGCCTCAAGATACTTAATAAGAATAAATATAATATGCACGACTCTGGATTTTATTATTCCTTCAAAGTCCCACTTAAATTCGCTTTCATTAAAGTTGGGTTTTACATCCACATCCATATCCTCAATATGCATAAATGTGTCAATGATAAATAGCAGGTTATAAATAACCGCCCAAAGGCTCCCGCAGATTATTGCCGTGCTTGCGGCGTCCATTGTCCCGATATTTATCCGGAGTTTTACCGACAATGTTGTCTTTTTCCTCAAAGTATCCCTAAAATCACCTAAAAGGTCATATAAAAGCCCGAGTTTGTCAATTTCCCCTTCCGCCTTTTTTAACCCTTTTTCAGGCTCGCTTTTCCCCTTTTCCCCATTTTCCGCTTTATTGGCTTTCTTTTTTTTCTTGGTAAGGGAAAATTTAATAAACCCAATATTAAATTTTACTTTAAAACCATCCTCATAGGTGATTTTCAAACTCACCGGCAAAAGCAGGAACACGGCAAATAAAGCCAAAACGGCCAAAAGGCATACTAAAATCCATAAGCGCACAATAGCGCACCTCTTTTATCAATATGTATTATGTAGCTTCTTCATCAGCTGCTAAAAAGGGGTTGTCAATGGGCGGCAAATCATTTAGCGAACGTAGCCCGAAAGCCTTTAAAAACTCAAGGGTGGTTTTATATAAAATGGGCTTCCCCGCAGTATTAAGCCTGCCCGCCTCCTCGATTAAATTGCGCTCTAAGAGCTTGTTTATGCTTCCGGTGCAGTCAACGCCCCTTATGTATTCAATCTTTGCCTTGGTAATAGGCTGGTTATAAGCAATGATTGACAAAGTTTCCAAAGCGGCGCTTGATAACTGCTGGCGCCGCTTTGGTATTAAAACGCGGCTTATGTAATCGTAATAAAGCGGGCTTGACACCATCTGATACGAGTCTTCAAGTTCCAATATATTAATACCCCGCTTTTCCTCTTTGTATCTTTGCGCCATATTGTTTATTATTTTTTTTAAAGTCTGCCTGTCAACTTCAAGGGCGTTTGAAATAAAACTTAACGGCACCGCTTCCCCTGAAGCGAAAAGTATGGCTTCAACGGCTGACTCTATTGTCTTTATGTCCATTTATATTCATCCTTCCAACAGGGGGGAAAAATTATTCAAATTCAAATTTTATTTCCTCAATTTTTTGGAATTTTTCGCATTTAGAAAGAAAAATCTGCCCGTTACTTTCAAAAATCAATATCCTTTGCAGTTTAACAAGCTCCAAAACAGCCAAAAATGTGGCAACCATGTGGGGCTTGTCCATGTCTTTGAATACATCTATAAATTTAACCCGTTTTCTTCCGTTTAATACCTCAAGCACCCTTTTGCTCATTTTCCTGATTGAAACCTTTTCCCTGCCAATTATCCCTTTAAAGCTCTCCTCTTTTGGCATCTTTTTCCTTTCGCTTTTATGAACAACGTCATAAAAGGCGGAAATTAGCTTTGATATAGGGATTTGCAGATTTAAGGCCTCAAAGGGAATGTCAATCTTTTCAGGTGGCCTGTCCAAGTATTTGTCGCCGTTTGATTGGTATTCCTTAATAATTTGTGAAATTTCCTTGTATTTTTTATACTCAAAAAGCCTTTTGGTTAAATCCTCCTGGCTTTCTTCTTTTGTATCTTCCTCTTGTTTTGGCAAAAGCTCTTTTGATTTTATATAAAGTAGCTGCGACGCTGTAACCAAAAACTCGCTGGATAACTCAATGTCGTCTTCTTGCATTTGTTTAATGTATTCAAAAAACTGCCCCGAGATTTCCGCCAAAGAAACGTCGCAGATACTTAATTTCTTTTTCGATATTAAATAAAGCAGCAAATCCAGCGGCCCTTCAAAACTCTGTGTTTTAAATGATAAAGCTTCCATGTCCATCCCTTATAAGAAAAATAGTATTGAATTTGCGACAAACTCAAAAAAATGCAGCATACCATACAAGGCTTTAGTTAAAAAGTTTGAAAAAGTGCCAAGGTAAACCAAAATTATTAAAAGTATAAAACCAAACCTTTCATACTCCAAAATCTGGTAATAAATCCGTTGGGGCAATATAAGGCTTACAATTTTAAACCCGTCCAGCGGCGGGAAGGGTATTAAATTGAAAAGCCCAAGGCCTATGTTTACAAAAACCATTTCAACGAGCAAAATCTGGATTATATTGCTTAATGCAAAGTTAAAATCCGTAATCCTTCCGATTAAAACATAGATAAAGGTTGCCAAAAAAGCCATGATAAAGTTTGAAAAGGGCCCGGCAAAGCTTACTAAAAACATACCAAGTTTTCTGTTTTTATAATATATCGGGTTTATTGGCACGGGTTTTGCCCAGCCGAACCTAAATAGCACCATGCACAAGGCCCCAAAGGGGTCAAGATGGGAGAATGGGTTAAACGTAAGCCTGCCGCTCATCTTTGCGGTGGGGTCCCCTAAAAGGTATGAAACATAGCCGTGGGACACTTCGTGCACAATGATTGCCAAAAGCACTACGGGAATTCTTAAAATATAGGCTAAAAGTCCCATAAAAACACCTTTCCAAAAATATTTTATAAATCATTCCTTATTATATCTTCATATGTTTCCCTCATCACAATTATTCTGCTTTCCCCGTTTTTTACCATTACCACCGCAGGTCGCGGTATGCGGTTGTAGTTGCTGGACATTGAGTAATTATACGCACCCGTTGAAAGGATAGCCAAAATATCCCCTTCTTTAACTTCACCTAATTTAACGTCCTTTGCCAGCAAGTCCCCGCTTTCGCAGCACCTTCCCGCAATGGTTACCACTTCTTCAGTACCGCTTACAACCCTGTTTGCCACAATTGGCCAGTATTTTGCGCCATACAGGATATATCTTGGGTTATCCCCCATGCCGCCGTCAACTGCCACATACTTTCTAACATTGGGTATTTCTTTTATGGGGCCTACGGTATATAGTGTAATCCCCTCCGTTGCCACAATGCTTCTTCCCGGTTCCATCAAAATAAAGGGTC
>JAAYMJ010000065.1 GCA_012521455.1 Clostridiaceae bacterium | reverse complement strand
CGCCGAATTTGAAATTGGGCATATTTTCACAGGCAAAGATTATGTCATAGCCTAAAAGCGCTTCTTTCCCGTAGTAGTCGATTACCTGGCATTTTGTGCCCTTTGAAAAATGCCTCAATTCATAAAACTCGGTGTAGTTTGGGATATTTAATTTTGGCACAAAGCCCAATATTCCGCCTTTGTACAAAACCGCGGCGCAGTTATACAGCTTATGGTTCGCCCTGACAGGCGCGCCTACAATGGAAATTATATCGAGGTTTTTTGTTTCTTCCAAAATTTTAAACAGCGCGTGGGCCGAAGCCTTAATCAGGGTTTCCTGCAAAAACAAATCCCCGCAGGTGTAGCCTGAAACTGAAAGCTCGGGAAAGACAATCAGGCTAGCGCCCGCTTCGTGGGCTTTTTTTATTTCATTTATTATATTTTCCGCGTTGTTTTCACAGTCGGCGGCCCTTACTTCAACCGTTGACGCCGCCACCCGGATAAAACCATCTTTCATATTGATTTCTCCTTATTCATAGGTATATAAAAATTATACCATAGTATTTCAGAATTTCAATAAATCCTTTATTCACATTGACATTGGCTTGGGGCTGTATTATACTTATTAGTATCAAATACAAAATTTTGGCAAGAATAATTAAAAAAACGAAAGGTAGTGACATGTATGGATAATTTTATGTTTATTAACCCTACCCGCATTATTTTTGGAAAAGGCACCGAAAATGAAGTGGGCAAGTACGCGAAAATGTATTCTGACCGGGTGCTTTTCCACTACGGCGGCGAAAGCATCAAAAAAAGCGGGCTTTATGATAGAGTGAAAAAAGCGTTGCAAGATGAAAACCTAACCGTTTTTGAACTTGGCGGCGTAAAGCCAAACCCAAGGCTTTCCTTGGTTTATGAAGGAATTAAAATGTGCAAGGAAGACAATATCGGCCTTGTTTTGGCGGTGGGCGGCGGAAGCGTTATAGACTCCGCGAAGGCCATTGCCATGGGCGCGGTGTATGACGGGGATGTATGGGACTTCTTCACAGGGCGCGCAGAAGTTGAAAAAGCCCTTCCTGTGGGAACGGTGCTAACAATCCCCGCGGCGGGAAGCGAGGCAAGCACGGGCTGCGTTATCACAAAGGAAGAAGGCCAGCTTAAGCGGGCGGTAAATTCGGAACATATTTACCCGAGGTTTTCAATCCTAAACCCTGAACTTGCGTATACCTTGCCGCCATACCAAGTGGCCTGCGGCGCTTCCGATATTCTTGCGCACCTTCAGGAGAGGTATTTTACCAACTCAAAGCATGTGGAAATAACCGACCGCCTAATTGAGGCCACAATGAAAACCATTATAAACAATATCCCGAAAGTTTTACAAAACCCCAGGGATTATGACGCGTGGGCAGAAGTAATGTGGGCGGGGACCATTGCCCACAATAACTTACTAAACACAGGCCGTGAAGGTGACTGGGGCAGCCACGACATTGAGCATGAAATCTCAGGGATTTACGATATCGCTCACGGGGCAGGCCTTGCGATAGTATTCCCCGCGTGGATGAAATATGTGTATAAGCATGATGTTAAGCGCTTTGCGCAGTGGGCAAGCAGGGTTTGGAACGTGGATTACGACTTCTTTGACGAGGAAAAAACCGCCCTTTTGGGTATTGAAAAGTACGAAAGGTTTTTAAGGGACATCGGCCTTCCCACAAGGTTTTCCCATGTCAATATCGGCGACGACAAATTCATGGAAATGGCTAAAAAATGCACCGACTACGACACCCATACAACGGGTACCTTTATAAGGCTTGACTCCAAGGCGATTTATGAAATTTACAATTTGGCTAAATAAAAGAATTGCTCAGTATTTTGGCATGATGGCGTGTCGGGGCAAAACCGCATGCGTATCAGGCTTTGGATTATTTAAAACTAAAAATTGATGGGGAACAGCACCCTTTGGAAAGTGCCGTCTGGAAAATTCAGGCGGCGCTTTTTTGTGGCTGGCGCGGGGAAGCCGGGGAAGGTGGCATATTAAGCATAAAACCGTGGGGTGTGGTGGTTTTTTAAGCAATAACCCCACAAAATGAGTCACCGCGGTATATGCCTGCAGGGCGCAACTTTTTTGGATTTAAGCCCGCGTCAAGATGGGGAAGGGACAAAGAAAACTGGTTTTTTAGGAAAAATAAAGCCGTACGCAAACGCGTACGGCTTTATATGCGGGTATAGTTAACAGGCTATTTAGTTGTCCGTTTTTTTCTTATTCTTCGGTTGAAATGCTTGGGGCGGTATATACCCTTTGTCCTAATTCCTGGTCAAGAAGGTAAAGACCCTGGGAGTCTTTTCCGAACAGTTCGTATTTTTTGATTAGTTCCTGCGCGTTCTTTTCTTCTTCCACCTGCTCGGAAATAAACCAGTCTAAGAATTTTATGGTTTTATACTCTTTTAGCTCGGAAGCCTTTTCGTAGATTTGGTTTATGGAAGCTGTCACATACTGCTCATGCTTTAGCGCCTCTTTTAGCGGGGATAGGTGGTTTTCAAAAACCTTGTCGGGCGCGTTTAAGGGAAGAAGTTTTACTTCCTCGTCGTTGTCCTGCATGTAGGTCATAATTAACATTGCGTGGTCTATTTCTTCCTTGGCCTGCACATAAAACCAGTTTGCAAAACCGTTTAAGTTTTCATTGATGTAGTAATTTCTCATGTCCAAATACAAATATGCTGAGAAAAGTTCCTTGTTCACCTGTTCGTTTAACAGGTTTGCGATTTCTTTCTTTAGCATAGCGTTACCTCCTTTTTAACATATTGTACCACTTATGATTTTTTTGTCAATTGAATATAGAAGTTAACTGCCAAAAACAAGTGAAAACATGAATTAATTCTGGCGGATTTTAACATTATTGTTCTGATATGTTTAATTTTTCGTGATTGTCAAAAAAACTATACAAATTTACATTTTATAAAATAAATTATTGTACAAGTTGCATAAAAAAGTGTGAAAATTTTGTAAATTCTCACGTCGTAAAATTTTTGTAATTTAATTGAAATAAAAACCTAAAGCTTGTATAATAATAGTAAGCTAAAAATATATGATGGGCCTGTTTTACAAATCTACCCGCATAAAGCGCTTTATCGGGGCGGTTTGTAAAGTGGGTTTTAGCACCAACATAATATTTTATGAAAGGAAGGAAATACATAATGAGATCGAGGAAACTTGTGGCATTGATTACTGCTGTGTTCATGTTCGCAAGTCTTTTCACCTTTGCGCTTCCAGCATCGGTGCTTGCAGACGTAGTTGGTAATCATGTAGTTAAAGTTGACGGCACTTATTACAAAATTGTTAGCGACAACTTGTTCACCAATGCCGACTTGGAAAACGGCTTTGAAGGCTGGACCAATGGTAAAGGTGAGCCAACAATTCCAGAATCAATAAGCATTGTTTCTGACTTCCCAAAGCCAGGTGCCAAATCAATTAAAGCTGGCGACCAAGACTGGGTAGGCCATGAAACAAACGGATTCTGTGGAGATTTGTCTTTGCTTAAAATTATCGATGGGTTAAAACCAAACGCAACATATTATTTAGCGTTTGATGTATTTAAGACAAACTATACAGACTGGGATGGAAAATTCACAGAAGTAGTTGCAACTTTGATGGATTCATCCACCGGCTATTTATACGCGCCGGCTGATGTAAATGAAAACGGTTTGCCATATGGCGGCTACAGCTCTGGTGTAGTTGAAGGCGGTAAACTTCCAAGTCCGACCGAAACTACAAAAATGGGCACCGATAACTGTGCTTGGACTCATAATGAATTCAT
>JAAYMJ010000064.1 GCA_012521455.1 Clostridiaceae bacterium | reverse complement strand
TTGCACACTTTCATGAAATGCTAAAAATGCGCTGGTTTTAAAGGAGATTTTTTCACCGCGTTTTTGTATCGGGAATTCATCCACAAAGCTTTGTATAAAATCCCTGTCGGCTTTTAATGACTCAGCGCAGTTTATGATTGACTCAATAAAATTGGGGTTTATTTTATTAATTTCCGGAATTATCACATTCCTTACGCGGTTTCTCTGATAATCCAAGGAATTGTTGGAGGAATCAAACCTGTAAGTGAGGCTTTTTTCTTTTAAATAATTTAAAATCTCATCCCTTGTTGTATTAATTAGCGGCCTTATGATATTTCCCCGGACATAGGGGATACCGCAAAGCCCCGCAATTCCCGTGCCCCTGATTAAATTCAAAAGCACGGTTTCCGCGTTGTCGTTTTTGTTGTGGGCAACGGCGATTTTGGGGCTTTCAAAATTTTTGGATAATTCCTCAAAAAAGGAATACCGCGCAATACGTCCTGCCATTTCTTGTGAAATGTTTTTGTCCTTTGCTTCTTTTTTAATATCCGCGTACTTTATTGTCAAGGGTATGTTGAGGCTATCACAAAGGGATTTCACAAAGCGGGTGTCTTCCTCCGCCTCCTTTCCCCTTAACATATGGTTAAGGTGCGCGGCATAAAGGTTAAACTTTAAATCCCCCTTTATGCTATTTAATATATGCAAAAGGCAAACAGAATCCGCACCTCCCGAGAGGGCGCAGATTACGCTGTCGCCTTCATTTATCATGTTATATTTTTTTATTGTTTCAAGCACAATGGATAACATTTCGTACCTTCCTTATGCTAATAGCTCCGGTTATCCACATCCATAAAACGGGTGTACTCGCCCCTCCATACAAGGTCAATCACCCCTGTGGAACCGCTTCTGTGCTTTGCCACGTTTAGGTGGACAATGTTTGAGTCCTCGTCTTCGCTTCCTTTATACAAAAACAAAACAATGTCCGCGTCCTGTTCAATGGCACCCGATTCCCTGAGGTCTGAAAGCATGGGCTTTTTATCTGCCCTGCTTTCCACCGCGCGTGAAAGCTGGGAAAGCGCGATTACAGGAACGTTTAGCTCTTTTGCCAAAATCTTAAGGGAGCGGGAAATATCCGCAACCTCCTGGGTGCGGTTTTCAGCCCTGGTTTTTGAAGATTGCATAAGCTGTATGTAGTCAATCACAACTAAAGCTAGTCCCCTCTCAAGCTTTAGCCTCCTGCACTTTGCCCTGATTTCAGAAACCGTGATTGTCGGGGTGTCGTCAATAAACATGGGGGCGGAAGTGAGTCCCCGCAAAGACAGGGAAATTTTTGTCATGTCGTCAAGGCTTAAATTCCCGGTCTTTAATTTTTCATGTTCCACACTGGCGGCGCTTGACAAAATTCTATTTACAAGCTGCTCTTTCCCCATTTCAAGGGAAAAGATTGCAACCGTCTTTTTTTCCTTTATTGCCACATGGGAGCAGATGTTTAGGGCAAAGGAAGTCTTACCCACCCCAGGGCGGGCCGCGATTAGGATAAGGTCGCTGTTATGCAGTCCGCTTAACTTTGCGTCTAAATCCCTAAACCCTGTGGGAAGGCCTGTGATTTTGCCGCCCTTTTTCCTAAGCTCCTCTAAATTGCGCAAAGTGTCC
>JAAYMJ010000063.1 GCA_012521455.1 Clostridiaceae bacterium | reverse complement strand
GACAAGGCAATTGAAGACGCGATTTTGCTAATTCAAAAAGCGGATGTATTAATTGTAGGCGGAACGTCTCTTAATGTTTATCCCGCCGCAGGGTTGATAAACTTTTTTAGGGGAAAACATTTAATTTTAATAAATAAAACCCAAACCCTCGCGGACAGGAGCGCTAAAATGATTATCCGCGAGCCCATCGGCGAAGTTTTGGGAAAAGCTGTTTTAGATAGATAATGTGTATTGTAGGAATGTAATAATACGTTTTATTAAGATAATTTAAAGTACCGCAAAAAACGCGGATGGTAAGACGGTATTATGCGCATGTAATCATATATAAAGTGGTGCAACGAATTTATTTAATTAATCTGCTACATTTTGCTTCTTATTTTAATTTAAATTTAAAATAAAGATTGATGTTTAATGGTGAATTTATATGATACCGTAGGTAAAAATGTCCAAATTGTATTAAATGACAATTCAATTATATATTTTTATGTCGACGGATATACTTCTTAAAATGATAATGAATAAGACAATAATGTAAATTAAAGCACCTGACCTTTTTGGCTAGGTGCTACCAAAAAACCGCGTATTTGATACCGCAGGCTTAAAAGAACAACCCAAAAGGATTTTTTCATACCCATGTGAAATTTTCTTTTCCCGCGCCTAATTCAAAGAAATACTTTACAATTCCAAGGTCAACATTTGAATATAAGCCGCTTTTGTAAGTAATTTTTACCTTATCATTTTTTCCTTCAATTTTAAAAGCCTGCCTGTTTGCCGCGGTTGGTGCAAGCAGCGCGGCTTTTATCCCCTCAGTAAACCACTGGGGCGGATTTCCATCATAGTATGCCACATCATCATACTTTTTGGATTTATGTGGGCGCCCCTGATTTTCGCCATAGCCTACCACAATTATGCCAATCACTTTTTCCCCGTTTGAGAGTTTTTCTACGTTTCTTTTGCTGTAAGTCCCGCAAATCCACCAGGTGTTAAGCCCTAAAGTTTGGGCAAAAAGCGTTAAATCCGCCCCGCAGTAGCCAAGTTTTTCATTTAAATCAGACGTATCGGGGCCTGATAAAATGATAAAGTTTTTTGCGTTTTTTTCAAGGATTAGCTTATATACCGCATTAAACGAAGTTTCGTTATTTAAGATTAGTTTTAAGTTTAAGTTATATTTTTCATTGTGGGCATTAATTCTTTCATTTAGTTTTTGGGCTATATCACCGTCTATCGGCCTGTCTATGTATTTTCTAACGGTGTGGCGGCTTAGCATTGCTTCTTTTAGCGTCATAAATATCACCCCAAAAAAATATTTTTTTATTTAAAATTTAACTTACAAAATTTGCTATGTCAACTAAAAAAGCATCCAAAGGGATGCTTTACTGCTGGAATTTTGGCTCTGTGGTATTTGGTGAGGTATAGGCGTTATTGGGATTTGGGTTTGAAAGGTCAAAATAAAGCCTTGAGTCCTGGGTAACGCCGAAGCTTAAGTTTGAGCCTGTTTCGCTGATTTTGTTGAAGGCTTCCCTGAACAGCTGGTTGTGTGCCTCTTCCCTGTTTAATAAAAAGTCAATGGTGTCCCTTACATATTTGTCTTCAATCTGCCTGTATAAATATTCATACACGACTTTTGCCCTCTGCTCGCTGGCAATATTGGACAAAAGGTCTGCGCATAAGTCCCCGGTAACTGTCACATAATCGCTTGTCCATGAATAGCCCGACGAGTTTATAAGACCCGGGTTTAACCCCGTCAAAACATGGGCTTGGATATTTCCTGCCACAACCATATTTGCGTCAACACTATGCCCGTTTAAAAGATTTATGGTGGTTGCCACCATTTCCATGTGGCTTAATTCCTCTGCGGCAATATCTAAAAACAAATCCTTGATTTGGGGGTCTTTTATCCTAAAACTCTGGCTCATATACTGCATGGCAGCCTTTAGCTCGCCATTTGCCCCGCCTAGCTGCTCTTGAAGCAAAATGGCGTAATGGGGGTTTGGCCGCTCAACCTTTACATCCTTAAGCAGCTGTTTTTCATGTTTAAACATTAAATCCCTCCTTATATTTTATGCTTTTATTGTTTGATTCTCAAATAAATTTATACAATGAAAATTTTATATTAAAACAATTGGAATATTATAGTATAATTAATAAAATTAAGAAAAGGGGAACAATAATGGAAAAGGTAGTAGATTTTAATAAAAGCGTGTTCGAACTTGCAAAAGAGTATCCTGAAATAGTTGATATACTCTCAAACCTTGGATTTTCGGATATAACAAAGCCTGGAATGCTAAATACCGCGGGTAGGTTTATGACCATACCGCGGGGCGCTAAAATGAAAAATATAGATATGGAAAAAATAATTAAAGCTTTTTCTGATAAATCATATAAAGTTATATTATAAAGAAAGGGGGATTTTATGAGCGAGAATATCAATAACAGGGAATACCGCAAAAAAATTTTAAAAAATATCATATCCCAGCTTCACGAAGGAAAAAGCGTGGATGACGTTAAGAAACAATTTGAGGAAAATTTTAAAAATGTGTCAGCCAGTGAAATTTCCGAAGTTGAATCACTTCTTATTTCAGAAGGCCTTCCAGTTGAAGAAGTCCAGCGCCTTTGCGATGTGCACGCCTCTGTCTTTAAAGGTTCAATTGAGGAAATTCACCAACAAAAGGATAAATCAGAAATTCCGGGACATCCCGCAAACACTTTAAAACTTGAAAACAGCTATATCAAAAAAATTGTTGATGAAAAAATCAAGCCTTTCATTGACAGATTACATGAAAAAGACGCGCTAGCTTCTTTAAAGATGGGTTTAGAGGAACTAAAAAAGGTGGACAAGCATTATTTAAAAAAAGAAAACAACCTCTTCCCTTACATGGAAAAGTACGGAATTACCGCGCCGCCTAAAGTTATGTGGGGGGTTGACGACGAAATCAGAAATCAGATAAAAGACGTTTTAAATATTTTACAAAACGAAGACTTTGAATTGGAGCCGTTAAAACAAAAGATTACGGGATTATGCGATAAGGTAATTGAAATGATATTTAAAGAAGAAAATATAATGCTTCCAATGCTTTTGGAAGTGTTAACCCTGGATGAATGGAAAAAGGTATATGAAGACAATCTCGAAATCGGTTATATTATTGATGATGTGCCTGTTTGGAACATGAATGATGAAATAAATGAAACAATTAAAAAAGAAGAAAATTTGCCCGGGGTAATAAATCTACCAACAGGAATGTTAAAAGTAAACGAATTAAACGCAATGCTAAATACCTTGCCTTTTGATATAACCTTTGTTGATAAAAACGACGTGGTTGTGTATTTTTCAGAAGGAAAAGAAAGAATTTTCCCCCGCACAAAATCGGTTATTGGAAGGAAGGTTTCAAACTGTCACCCGCCTGCGAGCGTGCATATCGTTGAAAAACTGGTTGAAGACTTTAAAAGCGGTAAAAAAGACCATGAAGATTTTTACATTAAAATGCAAGATAAATTTGTTCTTATCAGGTATTTTGCTGTAAAAGATGAGAATAATGAATATATAGGCGTCCTGGAAGTAACTCAGGACATAAAGCCGATTCAAGAAATAAAAGGAGAAAAAAGATTAATTTCAGATTAAAAGGAGTGTTTTTATGAAAGCAAAAATTGACAGAGACGGCTGCATTTCCTGCGGGCTTTGCCCTGAAATTTGTCCTGATGTTTTTAGAATGGCTGACGACGGAAAAGCTGAGGTTTATGTTGACGAAGTGCCAGAAGACGCAGAAGATGAAGCCGTTGAGGCGCAGGAATCCTGTCCTGTGTCGGTAATAAGCGTTGAATAAGGGGATTGGTATGAAAAGAAAAATTAAAAATAATGTTTATTGGGTTGGTTATATTGACTGGGAACTAAAAACTTTCCACGGTGATGATTACTCCGTAAATCACGGCTCAAGCCAAAACGCGTATTTAATCAGGGAGGAAAAGACGGTTTTAATTGACACCGTATGGAAACCCCACAGTGAGGAATTTGTTAAAAATTTGGAAAGTGAAATAAATCTAAATGAAATAGACTTTATAGTGGCAAACCACGGTGAAATTGACCACAGCGGCGCGCTACCGCTTTTACTTGAAAAAATACCTGATGTTCCAATATACTGTACAGCAAACTGCGTAAAGTCTTTGGTTGGGCAATACCATCATCCTGAGTGGAATTTTAAAGTTGTAAAGACAGGGGACAGTGTGGATATTGGAAATGGTAAAAAGCTTATTTTTGTAGAAATGAGAATGCTTCACTGGCCCGATAGCATGGCAACCTATTTGACCCATGATAATATCCTTTTTTCAAATGACGCTTTCGGCCAGCATTTTGCGGTGGAAGAACTATATGCCGACAAAGCTGATCCTTGCCTTTTATGGTATGAGGCAATGAAGTATTACGCCAATATCCTAAACCCCTTCTCCCCTTTAGTTAAAAAGAAAATTGATGAAATTATTTCTTTAAACCTGCCCATAGACATTATTGCTACAAGCCATGGCTGTATTTGGAGAGATAATCCGTTGCAGATTGTAAATAAATACTATGAATGGAGCAAGGATTATCAGGAAAACCAAATAACCATCGCTTATGACACAATGTGGGAAGGGACTATGAAACTTGCCCACAAAATAGGAGAAGAAATTACAAAACTATCACCTGATACAACGGTAAAAATATTTAACATTTCAAAATTTGATAAAAATGATATTATGACTGAAGTTTTTAAATCTAAAGCTATAGCTGTGGGTTCACCCACCGTTGGCGGTGATATATTATCATCTGTTGGCGGATGGCTGGACTTTTTAAAGGAATTAAAATTTAAAAACAAAAAAGCCGCGGTTTTCGGTTGCTATGGGTGGAGCGGCGAAAACACAAAGATTTTAAGGGAAAGACTGCAAAAAGCAGGTTTTAGCGTAGTTGAACCTGAAATAAAATGCAACTGGAACCCACGGTTAGAAGATTTTAAAAAGGCAGAAGATGTTGCAAAAGCGCTCTTAGGATTATAAAAACCCGCCATATGGCGGGTTTTTCTGTACTTTTTAAACATATATTTTTATCTTGCAAAACTATGCTATAAATAATATCAATTAAATCTCAATTTTATTTAAAATTAGCTGCATATATTTATAAAAATCCCAAACGAAGATTTAATGCTTTTGCCATCATCAATTT
>JAAYMJ010000062.1 GCA_012521455.1 Clostridiaceae bacterium | reverse complement strand
TACAAAAAAGAATATAAAAGCCATTGAAGCGTTGGTATCGAGAGCGGTTTTAGGCTTAAAACCGGAAAACATTTCAATTGTTGACAACAATATGAATCTATTAAATGTGCAGGATTCAACCGAAGCAGGGGTTTATGACAATAATTTTGAACTCCAAAAGCAGGTTAAAGAGGCTTTGGAAAATCAAGTGACAAAGCTTTTAGAGCCTGTGTTTGGTAAGGGCAACGTCAAATCCGCGGTAAACGTGAAGCTAAACTTTGACAAGCAGTTCACGGAAATTGTGCGGTTTGAGCCGGTTGTTGACGACCAGGGGATTGCCGTAAGCATTAATGAGCTAAAGGAAGAAGTGACCGGCCAGGCAGGCGGCGTTACATATCAGGCTCAGGGAGTTACGGATGAGGCAAGCCAGTATCCTGTGACCCAGGATGAAAACGGGTCTTACAAGAGAACGGAGTCCACGACAAATTACGAAGTGAACCAAATTAAAGAACAAATAGAAAAAGCTCAAGGCAAGATTGAGGAGTTAACCCTTTCAGTTATCATAAACAGTGATGTTTTATCCGATGAAAGAATTTCCCAAATTCAAAATATTCTTGCAAAAGGCTTGGGCGTTGACACGGAAAATGTTGTTGTTTTAGGCATGAGCTTTGACGGGCAGCAGCAGGAACAAGCACAGGTTGAGCAGCTTAAAGCAGAAGCCCAAGCAAAGGAAAGGAATGAAAGAATCTTTAATTATCTAAGACTTGCGCTAATCGCGCTAGGCGGACTTTTAGTCTTCATCATGATTTTAAGATATATCCAAAGAATACAGGTTCTTGCAAATCCTCAAGAATTAGAAGTATTGGAGGAAGTGCCGGTGGAAGAAGAGGAAGAAGAATTAGGAAAGCTTCCCGATGTCTTTATGCAGCAAATTATGGAAATGCCTGAGGAAAGCAAAGAACAAATCGCTCAAAAACAACAGATTGAGTATCTCATTGAAAACAAACCAGATCTCGTTGCGCAACAGATTCGAGATTGGATTAACGAAAGTTAGGAGATGTGGTTATGGCTCAAGTATTCCAAGCTGGTGAACAAAAGATATTGACTGGCAGGCAAAAAGCTGCAATACTGCTCATTTCCATTGGGACTAAAAACGCGATTAAAATATTCAAATATTTAAAAGAAGACGAAATTGAAAAGGTTACAACTGAAATTGCACAGCTTGAAAGAATTGACGACAACGTGAGAAGGCAGGTTATCGAGGAGTTTAAAAAGGCCATCTATGAAAACCCGTATTACAAGACCGGCGGCATTAAATATGTTCAAGAAATCCTTGAAAACACCCTTGGCAAGGAAAAAGCCGGCGAAATCCTTGATAAACTTACCCAGCAGGTTCAGGTTAAACCTTTCGATTTCATAAAAAACGCGGATCCCAACCAGCTTTTAAATATTATACAAAACGAGCATGCCCAAACAATTGCCCTTATATTTTCATATCTTTCACCGCAGCAGGCCGCGGTTGTGCTTTCAAGCCTTTCTAAAGAAAAACAGGCGGAAGTTGCCACAAGGATTGCTATGATGGATATGACAAGCCCCGAATACACCAGCGAAATTGAAAAGATTTTAAAGAAAAAGCTGTCTTCCTTAGGGCAGGAATCCTACATGGCAAGCGGCGGTATTCAGGCTGTTGTGGATATCCTAAATGCGGCTGACCGCAGCACTGAAAAAGCAATCTTTGAAACCTTGGAAGTTACAAACAGTGAGCTTGCGGAAGAAATCAAAAAGCGCATGTTCGTATTTGAAGATATTGTTCACCTTAACAACAAAGCAGTTCAAATGTTCCTTGCGGAAGTGGATACCCACGATTTAGCCCTTGCGCTTAAGAGCGCAACCGAGGAAGTTACCCAAAGAATTCTTGAAAATATGTCTAAACGAAGACAGGAAATCCTCAAGGAAGAAATGGACTTGCTTGGCCCTGTTAAGTTAAGGGACGTAGGAGAGGCGCAACAAAGAATTGTTGCAGTAATCAGGCGCCTTGAAGAAGCAGGTGAAATCACTGTCTCCAGAGGCGAAGGAGATGATATTTATGTATAAAATGCGCATTATTGAAGATTACCAAAAAGACGGAAGGGTAGTGCTAATTAAAAACGATTTTGAGGCCGTGAAAAAAACAAAGCCCGAGGTAAAAGCCGTTGATCTGGAGAAAACTGAAAAAAAGGCTGAAGAAATAATACAAAAAGCGAAAGAAGAGGCGCGAAACATAGAAAGGCTTGCCAATGAAAAGGCAAAAAGTATAATCGAAGATGCTAATTCCCAATCCGAGCTTATAAAGGAAGAAGCCTACAACATAGGCTTTGAGGAAGGAAAACGCTTAGGTATTTTAGAAGGTAAAAAAGAGTACCAGGAATTGTGCGAAAAGGCTAAAGAGGTTATTGGCGAGCTTTTGGAAGAAAAATATAAAACCTTAGAAAGCATGGAAGGTGAAATAGTGAAACTTTCCATGGCCATAGCCCAAAAAATTATCCAAACCGAGCTTAAAACCAACAAAATGGCGCTGGTTTCCGTAATCGCCTCGGCGTTAAAAAATGCCGCAAACTGTGAAAAGGTAATGATTAAGGTGTCCGGGGAAGATTATGAGGATGTAATCGGTTCAAAGGATGTTTTAAGAAAACAGCTTATAAATGTTAAGAGCTTTGACATTGTAAAAGATGAAATTTTGTCTTCCTACGACTGCGTTATCGAAACCGAAAGCGGCACAATTAACGCGTCGGTTGCAAACCAGGTTATGAAGCTAAATGAAGTTTTGCAGGAGTCTTTAGCATAGATAAACCTTACATAAAAGAGGTATTAAACTTGGCAAAAAACATTGATTTAGATAAATACATATACAAAATTAAAGACGCAAACACCATCACCTCCTACGGCAAGGTTTCAAAAGTCGTGGGATTGATGATAGAGTCCACCGGGCCAAACGTAAAAATCGGGGATATTTGCAAAATTTATACCTATAACCGCGAAAATTTCGTTTTGGCCGAAGTTGTGGGGCTTAGAAACGAAGTGGTAATGCTAATGCCCTTTTCAGACGTATCTGGCATAGGGTATGGAAGCATGGTTGAGTCCACAAGCATGTCAATCAGGGTGAATGTGGGTCCCGAACTTATCGGCAGGATAGTTGACGGGCTGGGAAACCCCATTGATAAAAAAGGCCCCATCATGACAAAAGAAACTTACCCTATTGATAACCAACCCCCATCCCCCTTGGACAGAAAAAACATAGAGGATGTCCTGCCTTTAGGGGTACGGGCGATTGACGGGCTACTTACCTGCGGGAAGGGGCAAAGGATAGGGATTTTTGCCGGAAGCGGCGTTGGGAAGAGCACCCTTTTAGGTATGATTGCCCGCTATGCCAAAGCGGATGTTAACGTGATTGTCCTGGTTGGCGAGCGGGGCAGGGAAGTAAATGAGTTTATCCAAAATGACTTAAAAGAAGAAGGGCTTGCCCGTTCCGTTGTGGTTGTGGCAACAAGCGACAAGCCCGCGCTTATCAGGGTTAAAGCAGCCCTTGTTGGCACCGCGATTGCCGAGTATTTCAGGGACCAGGGAAAGGACGTCATGCTTTTGGTTGACTCCCTCACCCGTTTTTCCATGGCCCAAAGGGAAATCGGGCTTGCTTCAAGCGAGCCGCCGGTGGCTAGGGGATACACGCCGTCGGTATTTTCGGTTTTGCCAAAGCTATTAGAAAGAGCGGGGAATTCTGACAAGGGCTCTATAACGGGCCTGTATACGGTGTTGGTTGACGGCGACGACTTAAACGAGCCGATAACCGACGCGGTGAGGGGGATTTTGGACGGGCACATAGTGCTATCTAGAAAACTTGCCAACCGCAACCACTACCCCGCAATAGATGTATTGGCCAGCATTTCAAGGCTTATGCCCATTGTGGCGGAAAAAGAACATATTTTTGCGGCCAACGCCATAAAGGATATAATGAGCGTCTATAACGACGCCCAGGATTTGATAAATATCGGGGCGTACAAGCGGGGCAGCAATAAAAAGATTGATAAATCCATTGACACAATTGACAGGATAAACAAGTTTTTATGCCAGTATGTAACGGAAAAGTCAACCTTTGAAGAAACCCTCAACGAAATGTTTGCGATTTATGAAGAGCTAAAAGAGTGATAAAAGGGGCAAAAGGCAATGAAAAAGTTTAAATTCTCCCTTGAGACCTATAAAAAAGTCAAGGAGAGGGAAGAAGACGAAAAAAAAGCCTTATTGGCCGAAAAGAGGAAAGTATTGTCCGAGCTTGAAAAAGAGCTTGAGGATTTGATTATACACAGGGATAATGAGCAAAAAAAGTTTTTAAAAGAATCCCAACAAGGCATAAGCCCGCAGAAATTTTTGTTTTTCCACAACTATTTTGAAAAGCTCAAGGAACAAATATCAATCGTAAAAAGTAAAATAAGGTTTTTGCAAAATGAGATTGAAGAAATCCTAAACCAGCTTATTGAGATAAAAAAGCAAATCAAAATGCTTGAAATACTGCGGGAAAAAAGGTATCAGGAGTATTTGCAGGAAGTGAATTTGGAAGAAAGCAAGGTCATAGAGGAGTTTATTAGCACCACGAAATATGCTAAAAATGCGGAGGCGGCTTATGAGTGATGAAAACAAAAAAGCAGTCAGCCCCACCAGACCCCAGGCTGCTGCCAAAAGCCCGGCTGCAAGAGCAAACGCAGGGGTAAAATCAGGCGCTAGTGCAAAAAGCGCGGGCGCAAAAGGCAGGGCAAATGAAAAAAACATAAGCGATAAAAACAACGAAAAAGTGCTGATTGCTTTAACCGTAATTGCTTCATTAGTGCTTGTGATAATATTAATGTTTGTTTTTAACATTTTTAACATCCGCACCATGTTTAGAAGGGCAACCACGGACTATGACAGGATTTTATCTGAAATCCAGGCCGAAAGGGCGGCGTTAGCCGAAGAAGAAAAGCGCGTCAATGACTTAATTGAAAAACAAAAGGCCAAGGAAGATGAGTTAAAGAACCTTCAAAATGACATAAAGGAAAGGGAAAGGCAGCTGGTTGAGCAATACGGCGAGCTTTACCAGGCAAAGGCCGACGGCACAGCCCAAGGCGTGGAAACAAAGGATGAAGAGGCGAAAAAAGAGCAGCTTCAGAAAACCGTAAAGATTTATGAGCAAATGGAGGCGCAGGACGCCGCTAAAATTATAAGCGCCCTTCCGTTTTCAGAAAAAGTGGAAATTTTGAGTTTAATGAAAAACCAAAAAGCCGCGCAAATCCTTTCCCAGATGGACGCCAAAGAAAGCGCCAGAATTTTAAGCGAGATAGCAAAAAAATAATATAAATATAAAACCTTTGAAAGGAGGTGAGAAAGATGTTGATGGTAGAAAGATTAAACTTTCCAGCCTTTGACCTTGGGCAGTGCGCCAGTGCTGGCACAACAAGTCAAGAGGCCTTTGGGGTTTTGTTTAGTAAAATGCGCGGGAATTTAGAAAGCCAAAGCCCTGACCCAAAACTTTTTCAGCTTGGGGAAATCGTGGGTTTAATAGAAAGCAGCCCGCAGGTTTTCAATGAGGTTTTTAAATCCGTTGAGTCCTACACCATGGGTGAGATTTCAAAGGATGAGCTTTTAAATTTAATTTTAAATTCCGCGCCAAAAAAGGAAGATGGCAATTTCCCCTATGACTTATTAGCCGTTCATAATGGGGAAGATTATTTGCCCGACGGTTTAACAAAGGAAGATTTGGCTGACTCCATAATTTTTCTTTTTACCCTTTACCGCATGCCAGGCAAAAATTTACCTTATGGCGTTGAGTATGGGGAAAATCAAAAAACAGGCGGTTTTCTTAACACTAAAGAAGATGATGTTTTAAAAGAGGATTTGGGAAAAGTCTACAAAACCGTGTCCTTTGTGCTTGGGCTAAATATGGGAAACACATCTGAAAACCGCGGTTTTTCAACAGACAGCGGAGTTTCCACCTTTGAGGGCGGGCTTGCTATTGAAAATGAAGCCACCAAAGTTTC
>JAAYMJ010000061.1 GCA_012521455.1 Clostridiaceae bacterium | reverse complement strand
TAAAAAGCGACGCAACGTATGAAAAAAGGATTTCCAAAAAATTCTCAGCGCAGGATGAGCTAATTAAAAAAACAAATAATTAATGGGGGGTTTTGTATGGATATTGTTGTAAAGAAACCAACTAATGAGGAAATCATTTTTATGAAAAGGCAGCCCACTTGGGGCGCTAAACCTTCAACCTTCGACTGGTACTATGACCAGCAGGAAGAATGCCTTATAATTAAAGGCGAAGTTACAGTAAGATACGGGGATAAAAGCGTTAATTTAAAAGAGGGGGATTATGTGATTTTCCCAAAAGGGTTATCCTGTGTTTGGGAAGTTAAAAAAGAAGTGCTAAAACATTATGTGTTTAGATAAAAAAAGCCGCGCAGCGCGGCTTGAGAAAAAAAGAAATCTTTTGAAAATGTGCCGCAAATGCGCGGCACATTTTCTTATTAAAGGGTGAATAACACCCCTTTTTAAAAAAGGCAAAAAAGCATAGCCTTTTTGGGGTTATGCTTTTTTGTGAGGATTAGTTTTATGTATTTTAGAGGATAATTTACAGGATAATGCAAATCAGGCCGCCGCTTCCTTCGTTGATGATTTTTTGCAATGTTTCCTGAAGTTTTAGCTGAGCGTCCTCCGGCATTCTTAAAAGTTTGTTATGAAGCCCTTCATTTACAAGGTCATGAAGGCTTTTTCCAAAGATATTGGAGGACCAAATTTTTTGCGGGTCAACTTCAAATTCGCTCAAAAGATATTTTACCAAATCCTCGCTTTGTTTTTCGCTGCCCACAATCGGGGATACTTCTGTTTCCACATCGGCCCTAATCATGTGGATGGACGGCGCGCTTGCCCTGAGCCTTACGCCGTACCTTCCGCCGTGTTTAACCATCTCAGGCATTTCAAGCTTCATTTCGTCAATGGTAGGTGTTACAATGCCATAGCCTTTTTCCCTGACTTCGTGTAGGGCATAGGCGATTTTGTCGTATTCCTTTTTGATTTTGGCAAGCTCGGAGATTATCTTAATTAGTTTGTCGTCGCCGTCAATTTCAAGGCCGGTGGTTTCGCCCAAAATCTTGTAAAACAGGCCGCCGACGGTTTCAACTTTGAATGTGACATTTCCGTTTCCCAAATTAATCTTGTCAATTTTGGCGTCCTGCAAATACTCATTTTCCAAAATCTTTTCCCCAAGGCTTTTAACGTCACGGATTTTTTCAAGGCTTGCCACTGACGACCTGATGGTTTCATAAAGGGAGGATTTCAAATAGTGCTCGGAATCCAGCGCGTCAATCCATTTGGGTATGTCAATGCCAATTTCGGTGATTGGGAATTCATATAGCACGTTTTCAATTATGGAATTGATGTCGGAATGGGATAGTTCGGCGCAGTTTAGGCTCATAACCGATACATTGTGCTTTTCCTCAATCTGCCTTTTAACCGCCTGGGCTTCCTGCCCTAAGGGGTTGGTGCTGTTTACAATTACGATGAAGGGCTTATTTATGGATTTTAGCTCATTTATTACCCTGCTTTCGGCTTCTTCATATTCATAGCGGGGGATATTGCAGATGGACCCGTCGGTAGTTACCACAAGACCAATAGTGGAGTGTTCATTTATTACCTTTTTGGTCCCGATTTCCGCCGCCTGATGGAAGGGGATGTCTTCGGTAAACCACGGGGTGCTCACCATTCTGGGCTGGTCGTTTTCTATATGGCCTAGGGCGCTTGGGACAATGTATCCCACGCAGTCAATCATTCTAACTTTAAATGTGGCATTATCCCCTAAGGTGATTTCCACAGCCTCGTTGGGGATGAATTTTGGCTCGGTGGTCATGATGGTTTTCCCGCCCGCGCTTTGGGGAAGCTCATCCATGGCCCGTTCCCGCTTGTGCTCGTTTTCAATGTTGGGGATTACCAAAAGGTCCATAAACCTTTTAATAAAGGTGGATTTTCCCGTTCTTACGGGACCTACAACGCCTATATAAATATCGCCGTCGGTACGCTCAGAAATATCTTGATATATATTGTACCCTTGCATCAATAGTCCTCCTTATTTATATCTTGTCTTGTAAATATATATTAACTTGTACCCATGGTTATGACATATTTTTTTAAAATTGATTTATACTTTTAAATATTGTGATTTAAGGCTTTTTGGCATTCATTCCTTTTGCGAGGAAATATTACATATTTTCTTGTTGCAATTATGTCCCTAAAAGGATATAATTAACTTATAAAAAATAATGTAAAATTTTACTTTTACTTATTTTGTTTTTGTTAATTTTATATAGAAAGGATGATTTTATGTTTAACCTAAAAGAAAAAGAATTCTGGTTTTTAGCGGGAAGCCAGCACCTTTACGGGGAAGGCATTTTTAAGGAAATTGCCGCCCATTCCGATGAAATCGCTAAATATTTAGATGAAAAGCTACCTTGCAAGGTTATTTTTAAATCCATTGTGACAACACCCGAACAGATTTTAAACGCTATGCAGGAGGCAAACTACAACAAAAACTGCGCAGGGGTAATTACCTGGATGCACACATTCTCGCCTTCAAAAATGTGGATTGCGGGCTTGAATATCTTAAAGAAGCCAGTGCTTCACTTGCACACCCAGTATAACCGCGACATCCCGTGGGACACAATTGACATGGACTTTATGAACTTAAACCAGTCCGCCCACGGCGACAGGGAACATGGCTTTATTATGACAAGAATGGGAATTAGAAGGAAAGTTGTTGTAGGCCACTGGAAGGAAGATGAAGTGATTTCCGAAATTGAAACATGGGTAAGGGCCGCAGCGGCTTGGAGCGAAAGCCAAAACCTAAAAGTGGCAAGGTTTGGGGACAACATGAGGGAAGTTGCCGTTACCGAAGGGGATAAAGTAGAAGCCCAAATTAAGCTTGGCTGGGCGGTAAACGGCTATGGCTTGGGCGATTTGGTTCAATATGTGAATGAAGTAAAAGACTCCGAAATTGACGCGTTAATGGATGAATACAAGGAAAAATATATCATGAACACCCAAAACCTTGACGCGGTTAGGGAACAGGCTAAAATTGAAATTGGAATGAGAAGGTTTTTAGAAAACGGTAAGTTTGGCGCATTTACCACCACATTTGAAAACTTGCATGGATTGCGCCAGCTTCCGGGCTTGGCTGTTCAAAGGTTGATGGAAGAAGGCTACGGCTTTGGCGCGGAAGGCGACTGGAAAACAAGTGCTCTTACAAGGGTTATGAAGTATATGGCAGCGGGCCTTCCCGGCGGCACCAGCTTTATGGAAGACTATACTTACCATCTTGAAATGCCCGACCAGCTAATCCTTGGCGCCCACATGCTTGAAGTATGCCCCACAGTGGCAGGGGAAAAGCCAAAGATTGAAGTTCACCCCCTAGGAATCGGCGGAAAGGAAGACCCCGCAAGGTTGGTATTTGACGGGGCTAGCGGAAGGGCAATCGCGGCAACATTGGTTGATTTAGGAAACAGGTTCAGGATGATTGTATCTGAAATTGAACTTGTAAAACCAACCCATGACATGCCCAAACTTCCCGTTGCAAGGCTTTTGTGGAAACCGCTTCCAAACCTAAAAGTTAACGCTAAAGCGTGGATTTACGCAGGCGGCGCTCACCATACAGTGCTAACCACTGCGCTAAATTGGGAACACTTATATGATTTTTGCACCATTGCGGGAATTGAGTTTGTTCATATTAATGAAAACACAAACATCCCCCAATTCAAGCAAGAACTTTTGCAAAACGAAATCGTGTATAAATTCCTATAATAAAACAAACAAAAACGGAAAGGCGCAGCCTTTCCGTTTTTGTATGCGGGGGTTGGGTTTTCATAATAAAAAGCCGGCTGAAAGTAACCATGAGGGGCGCGGCGGCAAAAATGGCTACATTAGCATTGCAATGTAAAATGGAATTGGACTTTGCCTAATTTGTTTTAGGAAAAACAAACGGGATTTTTTTAAAAAGATATAAAAAACGGAAGGCGACACCTTCCGTTTTTATTGTTCCCATGCCAAAAAAAGGGCGTGCCCGCGGCACGCCGGAAGAAAGAATGTGTTTTCAAAAAGTTGCCTTGAAGGCTTACTCTCCGTAATATGCGCTTTTTAGTATTTCTTCAATTTCTTTAACCAAAGGCACTCTTGGGTTTGCCCCGGTGCATTGGTCGGCGAAGGCGTTGTCGGCCAGTGTTTCAATTTTTGCCATAAACACTTTTTCGTCAATGCCGCATTCTTTAAAGCTTTTTGGCATTTCCAAGGTTGCCATTAAATCTTTGATTGCGCGGATTAATGAATTTACGCCTTCTTCGGTGGTCTTTGCAGGCAAGCCCAATTTTCTCGCTATGTCTGCATATTTTATATCGGCAATATATGACTCATACTTTGGCCATGGAACGAATTTTGTTGGTTTTGTTGCATTATACCTTACCACATACGGTAAAAGTATTGCATTTGCCCTGCCGTGGGGGATTTGGAATTCCCCGCCGACTTTGTGGGCGATGGAGTGGTTAACGCCTAAAAAGGCGTTGGTAAATGCCATGCCCGCGATACAGCTTGCGTTGTGCATTTTTTCCCTTGCCACTTTGTCGCTTCCGTCCTTATACGCCCTTGGAAGGTACTCAAACACAAGCTCAATTGCCTTCATAGCCAGCGCGTCGGTGTAGTCGGACGCCATGACGGAAACATAGGCTTCGATTGCGTGGGTTAGGACGTCCATTCCCGTATCCGCGGTGACATTTTTGGGCACGCTCATAACAAGCTGCGGGTCAATGATGGCGATATCCGGGGTCAACTCATAATCCGCCAGCGGGTATTTGATATTTTTTTCCTTGTCGGTAATTACCGCAAAGCTGGTAACTTCGCTTCCTGTGCCGCTGGTGGTGGGGATTGCAACAAGTTTTGCTTTGTTTCCAAGGCGCGGGAATTTATAAGCCCGCTTTCTTATGTCCATAAACTTTAGCTTTAGGGAATTCACGTCAACCTCGGGGTGTTCATAGAAAAGCCACATTGCCTTTGCCGCGTCCATGGGGCTTCCGCCGCCCAGGGCTATGATTACGTCGGGCTTGAAGGCGTTTAGGGCTTCAACCCCGCGCCTTACTGTGTCAAAGGACGGGTCGGGCTCAACGTCCGCAAAAATTTCGCAGTGAACATAGTCCTTTCTCTTTCTTAAATAGTGGAGGATTTTATTTACATACCCTAATTCCACCATGGCTTTGTCGGTTACAATGAAGGCCTTTGAAATGTCGGGCATTTTTTCAAGGTATGAAATGGAGTTTTCTTCAAAGTAAATCTTTTCGGGGATTTTAAACCACTGCATGTTAATTCTCCTCTTTGCCACCCGCTTTTTGTTAATCAAGTTTACGCTGGAAACGTTTTGTGTTGTGGAATTCCCGCCAAAGGTGCCGCAGCCAAGGGTTAGGGATGGCATGTTGGTATTATATATATCGCCTATTGCGCCGTGGCTTGCCGGCTGGTTTACAATGAGGCGGCCGGCTTTTATGCGCTTTGAATATTTGTCAATCACTTCATCGTTTTGGGAATGGATTACCGCGGTGTGGCCCAGGCCTCCAAATTCGATGAGTTCTTCCGCTTTCTTAATCCCCTCGTCTGCGTCTTTTACAACATAGTAGGCAAGAATGGGGCTTAGTTTTTCCTGGCTCATGGGATAATCAATGCCCACATTTTCCTGGGCCGCCACCAAAAGCTTTGTGCCGGGGGGAACTTCAATCCCCGCGTTTTTGGCGATTGTCACGGCGCTTTGCCCCACAATATCCGCGTTTAACTTATTTCCCTTGTCTTTTAGGAAGGCATAGCTTTCAAGCTTTTGGGTTTCTTCCTCATTTAAAAAGTACGCGCCGTTTTCCTTCATGATTTTTTCAAATTCGTCTTTAATGTCAATGTCCACAATCACGCTTTGTTCGCTTGCGCAAATCATGCCGTTGTCAAAGGTTTTGGAAAGGATAAGGTCGTTTATCGCCCGCTTTAGGTTTGCGCTTTTTTCAATATAGCACGGGGTGTTTCCCGGGCCAACCCCAAGTGCGGGTTTTCCGCAGGAGTACGCGGCTTTAACCATGTTGGTGCCGCCGGTTGCAAGGATTAGTTTCACGCCGTCATGCCTCATTAGCGCGTTTGTGGCAAAGATGGAAGGCTCTTCAACCCATAAAATGCAGTCCTCAGGAGCCCCTGCTTTAATAGCCGCGTCCCTCATAACTTTTGCCGCCTCAACCGAGCAGCGCTGGGCAGACGGGTGGAAGGCAAAAATTATGGGGTTTCGGGTTTTCATTGAAATGATGGCTTTAAACATGGTGGTGGAGGTGGGGTTTGTAACGGGGGTAACCCCTGCGATTACGCCCACGGGTTCCGCCACTTCCTCATAGCCTTCAAGGTCGTTTTCGGAAATTACGCCCACTGTTTTGTCGTATTTTATGGAGTGGTAAATATACTCTGTTGCAAACAAATTTTTGATGATTTTGTCCTCATAAACCCCCCGCTTTGTTTCCTCAATGGCAAGGCGGGCTAAATTCATGTGCTCGCGGATTCCCGCAAGGGCCATTTGCTTTACAATTTCGTCAACCTGCTGTTGGTTTAGCAAAAACATTTTTTCCCCGGCTTTTTGGGCCCGTTTTACTAATTCATCTATGTCCTTCAAGATTTTTTCTTCATCTTGGTTTTTTGTGATTTTTTCGCTCATAAAATAACCTCCTTTTTTATTTGGTTATCTATTTTAACGCAAAAGGTTAACTTTTGCGGTATCTTTTAGTTCCAATTTAATTTTAGCAAATAGTTAAAAATTTGTCAATCTTTTAATTGATAAATAATCAACAATATTTTTTGTTAAAGATTTGATGAATTTGTGAATATTACCCATCAAAATAGTATGGTTTAAAAACGGGCAAAAAACTGCTGAAAATAAAGGGGGCAAGGGGGTAACGCGGGAAATTTGGGTATAAGTTTATTTTGCCCTGTTTGATTTGTTTTAGTATGGGGGTTTGAAAAATTTATCAATGCGGGTCACTTAAATTTGCGGGAAAAAATCCGATAACATATTTGGAAAAATAAAACAGGGGGGGTTGGTATGGTAAGTGATGGTTTTTATTCTGTTTCCCCAATTTCCATAGCAAGCAGCTTAAATTTGAAAAAAAGCCCGTATGTGAAAAACATAAAAAAATCAAACAGTGATAAGGAAAAAAATGATTTTAAAAAGCAGATGAAAAAACAGCTTGAGAAAAAATCTAAGTAGGAGGGGGGTATCCCCTCTTTTTTTAAAATAAAACGGTGTTACCTCAAGGGGCGAAAAAAGGTGTTTTATCGGGTTTTTTGCAAACCGCAAAATAATTCTTGTGAATGAATGGAATCTAGGTTAAAATAAACTTAAGAAAAAACTTTTGGGGGGATAATATGAAAAAAGGCGCGCTAAAAAAGGTAATAGCGCTATTTTTGGTGTTTGTTTTAATTATCATTCTAAAACCCTATGATAAGGCTGCTAAAGCTGAATATTCCGTCGGGCGGAATTTCATGAAAAACAACGTGCCTTTTGACAAAAAGCTTTCGGAAATATACATGTTAGGCGCCCATGACGCCCTCACTTACAATATAACATTGAATATTGACACTTCCCAACAGGCAAGTGAGGACGGAGGCGACCTTCAGTATTTGCCCCTTTTGGTTAATAACGTAAAATACGCAAAAGCCCAGGACGCAGACGCTAAAACCTTGCTGGAGAACGGGGTGAGGTATTTTGATATTAGGCTTTCGTATGACCAAAGCAGCGGGAAAT
>JAAYMJ010000060.1 GCA_012521455.1 Clostridiaceae bacterium | reverse complement strand
TATTTTGTAAGCCCCTTGGCTTTTTATAAATTTTGCGCTCTCAATAAGCTCATCTATTTTTTCCGTCGGCTCGCCATAGCCGCAGTACACTATTTCTTTGTATTTACCCAAATCCCGCTTTTTTAAATCCTCAATTATTTCTTCCGCCGTCGGCTCACGCTCAAGCCACAAATTATCCTTTATCCAGTCGGGGTTTTGCCGGACGCAGAAGTCACAGCGGTTTTTGCACCTGTTTGTTATGTTTATATAAAGGCTGTCGCCTAGCTCATAGGTAATGGTCAATAAAATCACTTCCTTAAATTTATGAAATCCCAAAAAACCTTTTGGCGTTTTCCATTGTGGCGTTTTCTATAACCGACACGTCAACGCCACGGATTTCGGCTATTTTTTGGGCAATGTACTTTAGGTTTGACGAGTCGTTCCGCTTACCCCTCACAGGCACGGGGGCAAGGTATGGGGAATCCGTTTCAATCAACAGTTTTTCCAAAGGTATATTTCCTGCCACCTCAACACTGTGGCGGGCGTTTTTAAATGTAACCGGCCCGCCTAAAGATATATACATTCCCTTTTTTATCAGGGTTTTGGCGGTTTCCAAACTTCCTGAAAAACAGTGCATAACACCGTTAAAATACCCCACTTCGTCTAAAATTGTCAAACAGTCAAGGCAGGCTTCCCTTTCATGAACTATATATGGCAGGTTAAGTTCTTTCGCAAGCTCAAGCTGTTTTTTAAACCATAATCTCTGCATATCCCTTGGGGAATGGTCATAGTAATAGTCAAGGCCTATCTCCCCAATGGCTACGCATTTTTCACCGCGGGAAAGCTCCCTTATTATATTTATATCCTCATCCACAAGATGTGCTACTTCATGGGGGTGCACGCCCACCGCGGCGTATATAAAGTCATACTGGCGGGCAAGCTTTAGCGAAAACCGGCTGCTTTTTATATCGCTTGCCGCGTTTAGGATATAGCCAACACCCATGTTTTTCATATTTGAAAGAAGGCTATCCCTGTCTTCGTTAAACTGCCTGTCATCGTAATGTGCATGGGAGTCAAAAAACATTATCTTACCTCCGCGCCTTCGGGAATGTTCCCGTCAGTTGTAACAACTTTTAACATATCGCCTGATGAAGCTGCCAGTATCATGCCATGGGATTCAACACCGCGGATTTTTACAGGTTTTAAATTCGCGATTAATACCACGTTTTTGCCAACAAGTTCTTCGGGTGTATAGTATTTTGCAATGCCCGATACCACTTGCCTTTCTTCGCTTCCCAATGATAGCTTAAGTTTTAAAAGCTTTTCCGTTCCTTCTATTTTTTCACATTCGGTTACTTTTGCAACCCTCAAATCCAGCTTTGAAAAGTCATCTATTGTTATTTCGGGCTTAATTTCCAATTCTTCCTTCTTTTCTTCCTTCGGCTTGTTGGACTGGGAAATCTTTTCCAATTCCTCAAGCTCTTTTTTCACGTCAATTCTTGGGAACAGCGCCTCTCCCCCTGTAATACGGGCGTCTTTTGGCAACACGCCCCAAACTTTCGCGCTTTCCCAATCGTTTTTGCCAATACTTAATCGGGATAAAATCTTTTGTGAAGTTTCAGGCATTACGGGAAGTATTAATTCCGCCACAATTCTTAAAACTTCGCATAAGTTGTACAGTACCGTTGCAAGCCTTGCCTTTTTGGATTCGTCTTTAGCTAAAACCCAGGGCATGGTTTCGTCGATATATTTATTCGCCCTGGAAATCAGTTTCCAAATTTCCGCTAAAGCGGTTGAGAATTGGAAATTGTCAAGGTTTTCTTCCACTACTGCGCAAAGGCCTTTCGCCATTTCAATAAGCTCGTCGTCAAATTCCCCTTCTTCGCTGTCGGAAATTAACGTCCCGCCGAAGTATTTTTCAACCATGGCGGTGGTTCTGGAAACCAAATTCCCAAGGTCGTTTGCCAAATCCGCGTTAATCCTGTTAATTAGCGCCTCATTAGAGAAAGAGGAATCGGCGCCAAAGGGCATTTCGCGCATTAAGAAGTACCTGATTGCGTCAACCCCGTATTTTTGGCACAAAATTACGGGGTCCACAACATTCCCTTTGGACTTGCTCATCTTACCCCCGTCAAGCAACAGCCAGCCATGGCCGAATACCTGTTTTGGAAGGGGCAAGTCCAATGCCATTAAAATCGCGGGCCATATTATTGAGTGGAACCTCACGATTTCCTTTGCCATTAAATGAACATCGGCGGGCCAGTATTTTTTAAACAATGAGTCGTCGTCGGACATATAACCTAGCGCGGTTATATAGTTTGATAGGGCGTCAATCCAGACATAGATTACATGGTTATCGTCAAAGGGCACGGGAATGCCCCATTTAAATGTTGTCCTTGACACCGACAAATCTTCAAGGCCCGGCAACAAGAAGTTATTAAGCATTTCATTCTGCCTGCTTGCGGGCTGTAGGAAGTTGGGATTGTTTTTAATTAAGTCAATGATTTTATCCTGATATTTTGAAAGCCTGAAGAAATAGCTTTCTTCCTTTGTCTTTTCAACGGGCCTGTCGCAGTCAGGGCATTTGCCGTCAACTAGCTGGCGTTCTGTCCAAAACGCCTCGCAAGGCGCGCAGTACCAGCCCTCGTACTCGCTTTTATAGATATCGCCCTTTTCATATAGCTTGTTAAATATTTTTTGAACGGCCTTAACGTGCTCCTCGTCGGTGGTCCTTATAAATTTGTCATAAGAAATGTTTAATAGTTTCCAAAGCTCTTTAATCCCAACAACTATATTGTCAACGTGCTCCTGAGGGGTTAGCCCCCGCTCCTCGGCTATGCGCTGGATTTTCTGACCGTGCTCGTCGGTGCCTGTCAAAAAGAACACGTCATAACCTTTCGCGCGCTTATACCTTGCCATGGTGTCCGCGGCAATTGTGCTGTAAGAGTGACCTATATGGAGTTTGTCGCTTGGATAATAAATCGGAGTTGTGATATAAAATGTTTTTCTTTCCATTAAAAAATCCCCTTTATTAAAATTTCCAAACCATCCATTTAAAAGACGATGTTCATCTTTTAAAGGGGTGATTTGATGGTTATAAATTATATAGATTATATAGAAAAGAGGTGTTTTTGGCACCCCTTTTCGTATGTATTAATAGTTTGTTTGCCTGATTTCAAAATATGCTTTAGGATGAGCGCATGTGGGGCAAACTTCAGGCGCTGAATCGCCAAAATGGATATGCCCGCAGTTTCTGCAAATCCAATACTGCTTTTCTTCCCTTTTGAAAACCTTGCCGCTTTCTAAGTTTTCCCTTAATTTATTGTACCTTTCTTCATGCTCTTTTTCAATTATCGCTACATTCCTAAAAAGCCTTGCTATTTCTGTAAAACCTTCTTGTTCAGCAACTTCGGCAAATTCTTTATACATCTGTGTCCATTCGTAGTTTTCACCTTCCGCCGCATGAAGAAGGTTTTGCGCAGTATCACCGATTATGCCTAATTGTTTTGCCCATATTTTCGCGTGTTCCTTTTCGTTGTTCGCGGTCATCCTGAAGAATTCCGCAATTTGTTCATAGCCTTCTTTTTTAGCAACACTTGCAAAGTAATCGTATTTATTCCTTGCCTGGCTTTCCCCGGCAAATGCTGCCCATAAGTTTTTCTCGGTTTGTGATCCTTTAAGTTCCATGGTTTATCCTCCTTTTACTTTAGTTTACTGATTTTATTATAAAATTGGCAAACTGTCTTGCAGTTCTTCCAGACCTGCCGTTATATTTTAACGCCCACCTTAGGGCTTGCTGCTTTATTTCTTCGGTAAACTCAATATTTTTTGCGCTTAAGATGTTTTTAACAATATCAAGATACTTTTCCTGTGTAAAGGATTCAAAAAATAAAATTATGCCAAATCTTTGCGAAAGGGAAATGTTTTCATTTAATGAGTCGGATTTAAACACGTCGTCATCCATGCGGTCCGACCATTTTTCGTTTATCAAATGCCTTCGGTTGCTTGTGGCATAAACAAGCACGTTATCCGGCTTTTTTAAGATTTTCCCGTCGATTATGGATTTTAATTCTTTGTAAGAATCATCCCCCTTTTCAAAGGAGATGTCGTCTAAAAAAATAATGAATTTGTTGGGGTAATCCTTAAGAATTTCAAAAAGGCTTGCCAATTTAAAAATGTTGGACTTATTAACCTCTATAAGCCTTAAGTTTTCGTGGGAAAACCCGTTTAACGCGGCTTTCACGCATGAGGATTTCCCCGTACCGCTGTCGCCTACAAGGAGAATATTGTGGGCAAATTTGCCGCAGAGAAAGTCTTTTGTGTTTTCAATTATTATATTTTTTTGGTAATTAATGTTATATAAATCAGAAAAACTAATATCGTCAATATTTTCTATAACCTTAAAATCCCCGTCGTATGAAAAAGCGGTATGTAAGGCAAATTTGCCATAGCCGAATTTATGGTAAAACTTTGACAATTCCATAGTGTAAAGCCTGTGGAATTTAATATTGGCAAGCTTTACTATGTAGTCTTTCACGGTTTGGTTTTTTTCTTTAAAACAGCCTGTGGGACAGTAGTTTTTTATGAAAGAAGGAAGGCTATCCTCATATTTTTCAACAAGGTTAAAAATAAAAATAATGTCCTGGTTTGCGCACTCAAAAAGGCTTCCTTCCGAAATCTCCTTTTTTATGCTCAGTTTTGCAAAAAGGTTTTCTGATAAAATCAATTTATAGGAAAAATACGCTTTTAGGATGTTTTCCTCAATATTAAATTTTTCGCCAAATTCCAAAAGATCTAAAAAACAATCGTCTATGCGGCCTTTTCTTAAGCTGACAAATACCCTATCCGCATTTAAGCTATCAAATACTAACATTTTAACCAACCTTTTGGCTCCTTCTGTAATAAAAAAGGTACTGCTGTGCAAAACCTGATAGTTCCCCAAACATAGCCTCGCCCGCTTCTTTCGGGTTATCGGACGAATAGTTTTCTTCCATGACCCGCCTGATCCAGACATCCACCGGGAACAGGCCGGATTTTCCTAAAGAAAAAAGCATTATGCAGTCGCAGACCTTGTCCCCTACCCCTTTCATGGACAAAAGAAGTTTTCTTGCCTCATTTGTGGGCAAATCCAATAGGATTTCTTCTGAAATCCTGCCTGACAAAACGTCTTTTACCGCATAATACACATATTCGGCCCTGTACCCTAACCCCAGCTGCAATAAATCCGGGATTGCAGCAGCCGACAATTCCTCCGGGGTCGGAAAGGCGTAATAGGTTTTGCCTTTATAAAAAATGGGTTTCCCATATTTTTCGCACAACGCGTTTACAAGTTTTGTTATCCTTTTTATGTTGTTTTGCTGGCTGATTATGTAAGAAATCAAGGTTTCAAAAAAATCCTGCCTTAGTATCCTAATCCCCCAGCCAACATTTATGGCTTTTTTTAAAAGCTCATTTTTAGACAGGGTTTGTTTTATTTTGCCATAATCCCTCTCTAAGTCCAAATATTTCTTTAAGTAATTATAATCTTTATATGTAGCGTTGTCAATAACAAAAGTGCCGCCTAAATCCCTTATCTGATACACCTTCCCCCCCGTAACCCCGGTAAAGGAACCATCATCCATCTGCTCCCACCTGAAGCACTGGCCGCACAAAAAGGTGTGCTCTAAGTTAAAATGTTCTAAACCCTCTATTATTAAACTATTATTTTCCTCATAGACTTTCAATTATGCATCAGCCGTCCTTTTTTTATTCCGTATGGGTTTTTTTAGCTCATATATAATGCTATCAAGAAGCCCCTCTTCTTTAAGGCCTTCTTTTTGCAAGGATAAATACACCGCCCGCCTCAGCCATTGGCTTTCAGTTTTTTTATTTAACATATAATAAAGCATTTCTGAAACGGACAACGCCACCAAAGCCGGGGCAAGCGCCTTATCATAATAGGACAAATCATCGGGGAAGGTGTAAATCGCGTTTTTATAATCCTTATCCACATAATTTTTATACCCCACAATAAAACCGGGTTTAAAAATTGGGGCAATTACTTCTAAAATATAGCTTGGGGCAATTCCAACATCAAAGAGGGAAATATTGTTTAAAAACTGGTTGTAAAACTGTTCGTAGTTTAAAAGCCTCACAGTGACGCTTCTGTGTTTTATTGCGTCTTCGTGAAGTGTTTTTTTATAAATCCTTTCATGGCTGGGAAATTCTTTCGCGTAAACCATAGTAAGTTTGCGGTTTCTTTTTGTGGACAGGAAAAAAGCAAATTCCATCGCTTCTTTTACATTTTGGGTGAGGCTCAAAAAAGAGTCGTAGGCAAAATCATCGGTATATTGGGTCTTCCCTTCGGAATTTGTGCTGACAAAAGTTATGTCCATGTTTTTTTGGGGGTTAAACATGGTTTGATATTTTATATTAAGCCTTTTTATATTCAAACATTCATCTATGTAAGGCGCGTCATTTAAAAAAAAGACATGTTGGGAGTCCATCATGTTTATGCTTTCAGCAGGAATAGGCGAACCGCAAAGTTTTTGTGCAGGTTCGCCTATCAGCATATTTATAACTTTAAAATTAATCCTAAACCTTTGTGTTACTGCCCCTAAAATTGTGCGGGTATAATTGGAGATTGAGCCGTCG
>JAAYMJ010000059.1 GCA_012521455.1 Clostridiaceae bacterium | reverse complement strand
TTTTGCCCGGGCCTAAAGAGTTGCGCACGGATATAATACAGGCGGTAAAATTTAATGATAAAGAAACCCTTATTAAATTCTGCCAGGGAATTCAGCACGCGTCCCCTGTTGATTCCTATGTTACCCCAATGCCATGGGGAATGCCGGGGTATAATGACGAAGTCATTATGGCGGCAGGCACCTTCATTGCGGGGGCCTCAATTGAGTTAAGCGCCGACGCCCCCATTAGGGAGCCTTATATCTGCTACCTCCAAGGGGGGCTTACCTATGAAAGCGCGAAAATCCAGATTCTAAACGCGGTGAAGGAAAGCTTGATGAAGTAGGGCAAAAATCCTAATTAAAGCAAAAGCCCGGTTTTGTGCCGGGCAAATTTTATGCTGATTTTTAATATTTTTGCGGATAAATTGCTAACTTGTGGGGGATATGTCAAAAGATTTTTCTTTGTTCTTTTTTGCGTACATTTTCCTGTCCGCAAAAGAAAAGACCTCATCAATGCTTTGGTTTACATCCCTTTTTATGCCATAGCCCAACGAAATGCTTAAATTGTAGAGGGAATTGCCGGATAAGTCCCTGCAGTTTTCATATACGCAATTTATATATTTTTGGGCTAAATCCTCATCGGAATTGGCAATTAAGGTTACAAACTCGTCACCGCCTACGCGGAACACAAAGGAGTTTTCAGTTGGCAGGTTCTTTTGCAGGATGTCCGCAATCTCTTTTAAAATCTTATCCCCCCAGTCATGGCCCATGGTGTCGTTTGCGTTTTTTAAGCTGTTTACATCGCCGTAAATCACCGACAGGGGCAAATATTCTTCTTTGTCAAACTTGTCAAGGACGGACCTTAAAAACCTGCGGTTGTAAACCCCCGTCAATTCGTCGGTTACGCTGATTTTTTTAAGCCTTTTATATAGCTCATAGTGCTTTGTTATGTTTTGAAATTCCACAATTGTCCCAAACCTTTGGCCTTTTTTATCCGAAATGCTTGTTTCAATAACCTGGTAATACACCTTTTTGTTTTCATCCTGAACGCAAATCACAAGGCCGCTTTCATCGTCAAGGATTTCGCCGCTGTTTGTTTTGAACCACTCCTTAACCAAAGTGTCATAATGAATTCCTATGGGGGAAATGTTTAGTTTTGAAAACTTCTGCTTCCCTTGGTTATTTATCTGCAAAACTATGCCGTCTAAATCCAAAACAAGGGCAATGGATGACATATTTTCAAATAGCACGTCCTTTGCCATTGAAAACAAGTCGTAGTTTTCCGAACGAAGGATTGAATTAAATAAAACATATTGGGCAATGACTACAATAATCAAGGTGTAATCAATTGCATTGGAATCATGGTATATGCTATAGATGGAAAAAATATTAATAACCATGCTGAAAACTGAGCTAAAAATCAATATTAAATAAGGCGCCCAATAGGTTTTGTATGTTTTTTTGATTTTAAAATAAATGACAAAGGAAGAAAACAGCACCAATGCGTAAGAGTAAAAAAGGTATATGTAAAAAAGCGGTGAATACCTGTTTTCGCCGTAATAGATAAAATCCTTTGAAAACACGTCAATCCCGTAGAAAAACCAATTGTGATATTTGTTGGTAAAAGTCAGCAAAACCGCCGCGGCGGGGATTAAAAAAACATTCACATAAAACAGTGGCCTGCGTTTTTTGTTGGGATAGGCGTAATTTAGGGTGAACATGAAAAACAGCGGCGCGAGTGGGCAAATGCTGACGAATTTCAATAAATTCCAGACTATGCTATACTTTTCTTCAAATAATGCCAAAAGGGAAAACAGCGCCCTTGATGACACGCATATTGACATAGCAAGAAAGTGGTACTCATAAAGCGCCTTTTTAGGCGTTAGAAAAATATATACAGTCAACCCTAAGGAAACCCCTAAGGATAACAGCGCCAGCATAACATAAGGGGAAAAATTCATTTTATCAACCTACTTAAATTTTTTGAATGTCATTTATATAGTAATTATTATAGTTAATAGTATATTAATTATATAGCATGCATATTAAAAAATCAATTTAAATTTAATTTTATTAGAGGTAATTTTTGCTGCAAGACTAACCTGAAATGTTTTCCCAAAAATAGCTTTATATTTTTATAAAAAAGGGGATATTTATAAGGATATATTGTTAATTAAATAACATTTAAAAAATTTGATTTTATCAAACAAGTATGTTAAAATTACATAATATGAGAACTTAAAAATGTGCTTTTTTTATGAAAAAGTTATATTTTTAACAATTATTTATAAATTTTTATAAAGCGGGTGAGTATTTTGAAATTGTTGTCATTCCGAGGCGGGGTTCATCCCCACGACCACAAAGAAATTACAAAAGACAAAAAAATTACAGAGTTATCCCCTCCTGATACTTTGTATATCCCAATGCAAATGCACATAGGAGCGCCTTGCGTCCCAAAAGTTGAAGTTGGGGAAAGGGTGCTTATGGGCCAGATTATCGGGGACAGCGACGCATATGTGAGTGTTCCCGTTCACGCAAGCGTTTCAGGAACGGTTAAGGAAATTAAAAAGATACTCCTTCCAAACGGATCCATGAGTGACGCGGTAGTTATTGAAAATGATTTCAAAGACGAACCCTTCGACGAGCATGGCAAGAACAAGGACTACACAAAGTTTTCAAGACAGGAAATCATAAAAATGGTAAGGGAAGCAGGAGTCGTGGGGATGGGCGGCGCGGGCTTTCCAACCCATGTAAAGCTTTCCCCACCTGAAGGAAAAGTCATTGACACAGTGATAGTAAACGGGGCGGAGTGCGAGCCTTATCTAACCAGCGACTACCGTGTAATGCTTGAAAATCCTGAGGAAGTGATATACGGGCTTAAAGTTTTGCTATATGCCTTTGGTATAAAGAACGGCTACATTGGGATTGAGGACAACAAAAAAGAGGCCATCAAAAAAATGCAGGAAAAAACCAAAAATGAAGAAGGCATTAGAGTTGTTGCCTTAAAGACCAAGTATCCCCAAGGCTCGGAAAAGCAGCTTATCTGGTCAATCACAAAGCGTGAGGTACCGAGGGGCGGGCTTCCTGCCGATGTTGGCGTGATTTGCGTAAATATTGACACCTGCTGCGCGATTGCGAAAAAGTTTTTATATAACAGGCCCCTAATCAGAAGGATTGTAACGGTTTCAGGTTCGGGAATAAAAGAGCCCCAAAACTTTTCCGTGCGTATCGGCACCCCCTTTAGTTATGTTATTGAGGCTGCAGGCGGAATGGCCGGGGATGTCAAAAAAGTTATTATGGGCGGCCCCATGATGGGCATTGCGCAATACGACCTGAATGTGCCTGTTGTAAAGGGAACAAGCGCGATTTTATTATTTACCGAAAAAGAATTAAAACAGCCAAATACGGATGTATGCTTCAGGTGCGGCAGATGTTCCTATGTGTGCCCCATAAATTTAATGCCCTACTATATAGCTGACGCTTACAGGATAGGGGATATTGAAAGGTGTGAAAAGCTTGGGGCGTTGGATTGCATAGAATGCGGGTGCTGTTCCTTTACATGCCCGGGTAATGCGAAGCCTTTAAGCAGGGTGCGGGAAGCAAAGCGCACCATTTTGGAAAATAGAAGGCAAAAGGCATAATACGAAAGGATGAAAGGCAATGGAAAATAAATTGCAGGTATCTACCTCACCCCATATCTGGGGCGGGATTTCAGTCGCTAAAGTTATGCAGTATGTCATTTTGGCGCTAATGCCAGCGGCTATTATGTCGGTTTATTACTTTGGCTTCCGCTCACTTTTGGTTATGCTTGTGGCGGTTGGAAGCAGCGTTTTATTTGAATATTTGTGGTGTAAATTAACAAAAAGGGAAAATACAATAGGGGATTATTCCGCGGCGGTAACAGGGCTTATTCTGGCAATGAACCTTCCCCCCACGATTCCCTATTACATGGTGGTTGTAGGAAGTTTTGTCGCGATTGTAGTGGCAAAAGAGTTTTTCGGAGGGCTTGGGCACAATTTTATTAACCCTGCCCTTGCGGGCCGCGCTTTTTTGATGGCGTCATGGCTTTCTGAAATGACGAAATGGGCTCAGCCACGCACAAGGCTTCCCTTGTTCGGAAAAGTGGACACCATATCCCAGGTAACCCCTCTTGCCCAGCTAAAAGCGGGGGAAGCTGTGGATATTTCATATCTTGAAATGTTTTTCGGAAACGTGGGCGGGTGTATTGGCGAAACCTGCGCCGCAGCATTATTAATTGGCGGGTTGTTTTTAATTTATAAGCGCATTATTACGCCGATAATTCCTTTTACCTATATTGCAACCGTCGGGCTTATGAGCTATATTTTCTCACCAAGCGGGTTTTTCAAAGGTGACCCGTGGGCGAATATCCTATCCGGCGGGCTGTTTTTAGCGGCCTTCTTTATGGCAACGGACTATGTTACAAGCCCTTCAACCTTTAAGGGCCAGTTTATCATGGGAATATTTATGGGTGTGATTACCGTAATCATCCGCGTGTACGGGGGATATCCCGAAGGCGCGTCATATGCTGTAATGCTTATGAACATATTAACCCCCCTTGTGGAAAAGGCGACAATGCCAAGGATTTACGGGACAAAAAAACAAGCGGGAGGTAAGGCACAGTGAAAGATATACTAAAACATGGGATAATTCTTTTTGTTATCGTGTTTGTGTGCTCATTTGCGCTAATCGGGGTAAACAGCCAGACCGCGGAAATAATCGCCCGAAACAAAGAAAAGCAGGAAACTGAGGCCAGAATGGTTGTTTTGCCCCAAGCCGACAGCTTTTTGGAAGTTGAGGAAGGTATTTTTAAAGGTGAAAAGGACGGAAAAACTGTGGGATATACGGTAAATGCAAGCGCAAATGGCTTTGGCGGCGAAATCAGGATTTTGGTCGGGATAAATCCTGACGGCACCATATCGGGGGTCAGCATTTTGGAAATGTCAGAAACCGCGGGATTGGGAACCAAAGCAAACAACCCCGGATTTTTAGGTCAGTATTTAGGTAAATCAGGAGAATTAAAGGTTGTAAAAGGAAGCGCTAAAAATGAGTCTGAAATCAGCGCGATAAGCGGGGCGACCATAACCTCAAACGGCGTGACCAGCGCGGTTAATTCGGCTATAAAAACCCT
>JAAYMJ010000058.1 GCA_012521455.1 Clostridiaceae bacterium | reverse complement strand
TTTTAAAAATCTTACCCGACAATGAGGAAGAGGTTTCAATCTGCTATACGGGAAACCACGCCCTAATTAGGTTTTTAAACACAAAAATTGTTACAAGGTTAATTGAAGGGGAATTTTTAAACTATGAAAAAATAATCCCCACTGAAAAGAGCATAAGCATTACCGTTTCAGTGAAAGAATTTTTATCGTCCATTGAAAGGGCGGAGCCCCTCCTTACTTCAGATACCTCAAAAAACCCTGTTATTCTACATATAAAATATGATAAAATAAATATTCAATGCAGTACCAGCATGGGACAGGTAAACGACTTTGTGGAAATCCCCGACTGCGGCGGCGAGCTTAAGATCGGGTTTAACCACAAATTTCTTCATGATGCGCTGAAGGCGGCTGAATGTGAAAGCATTATAATGGAATTTAACACCGCCCTATGCCCGCTGGTAATAAAGCCCGTTGAAGGGGACTCCTTCCTGTTTATGGTACTGCCGGTTAGGCTTGCAAGCTAAAGGATGGGGAAGATGGAAGTTACAATTAATACAGAATATATTACCTTAAGCGCCCTTTTGAAACTCTCAGGTATTGCTAAAACCGGGGGAGAGGCTAAAATCATGGTGCAGGACGGGCGCGTGAAAGTTAACGGGGAAACAGAAACGCGGAGGGGAAGAAAGCTCTATGAGGGAGACCGGGTTGAAGTTTTACAAAACCCCCCCGTTACAATTTTGGTGAAAAGAGATGTATATTAATTCTATTGAGCTTGTGAATTACCGCAATTATGAAAGGGAAAAAGTGGAATTTTCCCCGGGGCAGAATGTGATTTTTGGCGACAACGCCCAGGGGAAAACCAACCTTTTGGAAAGCATATACCTTTTTTCCCATGGTAAAAGCCACCGCACTAGGCAGGATAGGGAACTAATCCTCTTTGGCAGGGATTTTTTAGATGTAAAAGTGAGTTTTTTCAGCGAAAACCGCCATCAGACCGGAAGAATCAGGGTTTTTAAAGACAAAAAAAAGGAAATACGCATAAATGATGTTCCACTTTTAAAATCAAGCCAGCTTCTAGGGGTTTTTAAAGTGGTTTTATTTACGCCCGACGATTTGTCGCTGGTAAAAATGGGCCCCGAGGTGAGGAGAAAGTTTTTAGACTCCTCAATTTCAATGATAAAGCCGAATTATTACGGGGTTTTGGAAAAATATAACCAGGTTGTAAAGCAAAAGGCGGCGTTATTAAAAAAAATTAAAAAAAGGGAAGCGGAAAAGGCGGCTTTAGATATCTGGAACGAAAAACAAGCGGACTATGCAAGCCGGCTTATGGCTTACAGGTGCGTGTTTATTGAGGCCTTGTCAAAAGAGGCAAAGCAAATATGCTTTGACATTTCAGGGGAAGATTTTTTAATTTTATATAAACCAAGTTTCCGCGTTGTTGATTTTAGGGATTTTTCAAAAAATAAAAATTCTTTGTTTGAAATACTGCAAAGGGAAAAGGACGCGGAAATTGAAAGCGGGAGCTGTTTGTTTGGACCCCACAGGGACGATTTAATTTTTTTGGCCAACAACCTTGACATAAAGCATTTCGGATCCCAGGGCCAGCAGAAAACCGCGGTGTTATCCGTTAAAATTGCGCTAGTAAAAATCATATATGATGTTTTTTTGGAATACCCCGTGCTGCTTTTGGACGATATAACGGGCGAGCTTGACAAATCAAGGCGGGAGTATTTGTTTAAAAAGATAAAAAACATGCAGGTGCTAATCACCTGCACCGATAAGGAATTAATCAGCTTAAGCGGGGAATATAAAAAATTCCAGGTAAAAAGCGGAAAAATTTTTTGGGAGGATTAATATGTTTTTACATCTTGGGGGCTCACACATGGTGTATATGGATGATGTAGTCGGGTTTTTCGATTTGGAAAAGACCAGCATTTCAAAAATCACCAGGGAGTATTTGAAAAAAGCCCAAAATGAAAAAAAGGTTATAAATGTGTCAGATGAGCTTCCAAAATCCTTTATTATAACCAAAAAAAACAATTCTGAAAGCGTTTATATATCGCCAATTTCAACGAACACGCTAAACAAGCGCACCTTTATGAAATTGGGCTAAAATTTCAGGGAGGATAAAATAAATGGACGAAAAGATAAATGTCAAATATGACGAAAATCAGATACAGGTGCTAGAGGGACTTGAGGCCGTAAGGAAAAGGCCGGGGATGTATATCGGCTCCACATCGGCAAGAGGGCTTCACCACCTGGTATATGAAATCGTTGACAACAGCATTGACGAGGCATTGGCCGGATACTGCACCCATATTGAAGTTTATATAAATGAGGACAATTCCGTGGAAGTAATCGACAACGGCCGCGGCATACCGGTAGGTATCCAGAAAAAAATGGGCCTTCCCGCGGTGGAAGTGGTGTTTACCGTGCTCCACGCGGGGGGAAAATTCGGCGGCGAAGGTTATAAAGTTTCCGGCGGCCTTCACGGGGTTGGGGCGTCAGTGGTAAATGCGCTTTCTGAATACCTTGAAGTTTTCATTCATATAGACGGCAAAATCCACTACCAAAGATATGAAAGAGGGGTTCCGAAGGACAGGTTAAAGGTAATAGGGGAGACAGACAAAACCGGAACCCATGTAAAATTCAAGCCCGACCCTGAAATTTTTGAAGAGACCGTCTTTGACTATGACACGATACTGTCCCGTCTGCGGGAGCAGGCCTTTTTGAATAAGGGTTTAAGGATAACCTTAACCGACCGCAGGGAAGAAGGGAAAAGCGAGTCCCTATATTATGAGGGCGGGATTAAATCCTTTGTGGAATATATAAACCGCAACAAAGACGTAATCCATGAAAACGTAATCTACTTTGAAAGCCAGAAAAATGACTGCCAGGTAGAAATCGCAATGCAGTATAACGACGGGTACAACGAAAACATTATAAGTTTTGCAAACAATATCCACACAACCGAAGGGGGAACCCATGAGACAGGGTTTAAAAACGCCCTCACAAGGATTTTAAACGACTACGCCAAAAAGACGAACCTGTTAAAGGACTCGGATAAGAATTTAAGCGGGGAAGACGTGAGGGAAGGGCTTTCCGCCGTAATATCCGTAAAAGTCTTTGAGGCCCAGTTCGAAGGGCAAACCAAGACTAAACTTGGAAACAGCGAAGTAAGGCAAGTTGTGGAAAGCATAATGAATGAAAAGTTTGCGACTTTCCTGGAAGAAAACCCGTCAGTCGCAAAAACCATAATAGAGAAGGCAATTACCGCAAGCCGCGCAAGGGAAGCGGCAAGAAAGGCAAGGGAACTCACCAGGAGAAAGTCGGCGCTTGAGAACACCACATTGCCTGGAAAACTTACCGACTGCTCCGAGCGGGATACGGAATTTACCGAAATATACATCGTGGAAGGTGACAGCGCGGGCGGCAGCGCAAGGGGCGGAAGGGACCCAAGGTACCAGGCGGTGCTTCCCCTTTGGGGTAAAATGCTAAACGTTGAAAAGTCAAGGATTGATAAGGTCTATAACAACGACAAGCTCCTTCCCGTAATCACCGCCCTAGGCGCGGGTATCGGGGATGATTTTGACATAAACAAACTCAGATACGGCAAAGTCATAATCATGGCCGACGCCGACGTTGACGGAAGGCACATAAGGACACTGCTTTTGACATTTTTCTTTAGATATATGCGCCCGCTTATTGAAAACGGGAGGGTTTATATTGCCCAGCCCCCGCTTTTTAAAATCAGCAAGGGCAAGAACTATAAATACGCGTATTCAGAAAAAGAAGCCGAACAAATAATCGCCGAATTTAAAAAGGAATTTGGCGAGGATGTGAAATTGGATATCCAAAGGTATAAAGGTCTTGGCGAAATGGACGCCGAGCAGCTTTGGGAAACCACCATGGACCCTGCCCGCCGCACGATGTTAAGGGTTAGCCTTGAAGACGCGGTGGCGGCGGATGAAGCCTTTACAATACTAATGGGGGACAAAGTGGAGCCCCGCAGGGAATTTATCGAAAAGAACGCTAAATACGCCAAAAACTTGGATATTTAATTTTCGTTTTGAAACGCCGAAAGGAATGAAGTTGCTAAATGAGCGAAGAATACAAAAATCAGCATATTGTGGATGTGGATATAGAAAAGGAATTAAAATCCAGCTATATAGAATACGCCATGAGCGTAATCGTGGGAAGGGCTTTGCCGGACGTCCGCGACGGCTTAAAGCCCGTTCACAGGAGAATTCTTTATACCATGTATGAGGACGGCTTCACGCCGGACAAAAACCACCGCAAGTGCGCCACAACCGTAGGTTCGGTTCTTGGTAGGTACCACCCCCATGGCGACGCGGCGGTTTATGACGCGCTGGTACGCTTGGCGCAGGATTTTTCCCTACGATACCCACTAATTGACGGGCACGGGAACTTCGGCTCCATTGACGGGGACCCGCCTGCGGCTTACCGTTACACGGAAGCAAGGCTTTCCAAAATTTCTTTGGAAATGTTAAAAGACATTGAAAAAGAAACCGTTTCCTTTACCCCCAACTTTGATGATACCAGAAAAGAGCCCACGGTGTTACCCTCAAGGATACCAAACTTATTGGTAAACGGCTCATCAGGTATCGCGGTGGGCATGGCTACAAATATCCCACCCCACAATTTGGGGGAAGTAATTGACGGGATTTGCGCGTTAATTGACGACCCGAACATTACAATAGATGAGCTTATGAACTATATAAAAGGCCCTGATTTTCCCACCTACGGCATAATTTTGGGAAAAAACGGGATAAGGGCCGCATACCATACGGGACGGGGTAAAATAATATTAAGGGCAAAGGCCGAAATCGAAACCATGGAAAACGGCCGCCAAAGGATTGTGATTACCCAAATACCCTATCAGGTTAACAAGACAAGGCTTATCGAAAAAATTGCCGAGCTTGTGAGGGACAAGCGCATAGACGGTATTACCCACCTTCTTGACGAGTCCAGCAACCGCACGGGCCTAAGGATAGTAATTGAAGTGAGAAGGGACGCAAACGCCAATGTAATACTAAACCAGCTTTATAAGTTCACCCAGCTTCAGGAGTCCTTCTCCGTAATCATGCTTGCCCTTGTCAACAACGAGCCCAAGATTTTAAACTTAAGGGAAGTTTTGGATAACTACCTAAACTTCCAAAAAGAAGTTGTGGTAAACCGGGCAAAATACGACCTTAAAAAAGCGCAGGACCGCGCCCACATCTTGGAAGGGTTAAGGATTGCGCTGCAAAACATTGACGAAGTTATAAAGATTATCAGGGAAAGTTACGATAACGCAAAAGAAAGGCTCATTGAAAGGTTTGAGCTTACCGAAATCCAGGCGCAGGCGATTTTGGACATGAGGCTTGCGCGTTTGCAGGGTTTGGAAATTGAAAAAATCGAAGAAGAATATCAGGATTTGCTTGAAAAAATAAAATACTATACAAGGATTATTAACGAGGAGAGTTTAGTGCTTTCCATCATCAAAGAAGAGCTTTTGGAAGTAAAGAACAAATACAACGACGAAAGGCGCACCGTAATTGAAAACCTCACCGACGACATTGACATTGAGGACTTAATCGAGGAAGAAGAAAGTATTTACACCTTAACCCATTTCGGGTACATTAAGAGAATGCCCGCCTCTGCTTATAAAACACAGCACCGCGGCGGCAAGGGCATTGTGGGGATACAGACCAGGGAAGAGGACTTTGTGGAATGTATTTTCTCCGCCTCAACCCACGCAAACATCCTGTTCTTTACAAACAAAGGCAAAGTATACAGGTTAAAAGGCTATCAAATCCCCGAAGCGGGAAGGCAGGCAAAGGGAACCTTTATCGCCAATATCCTTGCTTTGGACGGGGACGAAAAAATACAGGCGGTAATACCCGTTGACAAATTTGAGGAAGGAAAATACCTTCTTATGGCCACCAAAAACGGGGTTATTAAAAAGACGGACCTTTTGGAATATGACACCCAGAGAAAGGGTGGCTTAATCGCGATAACCTTAGATGATGGTGACGAACTGATAAACGTGAACTTAACCGACGGCACAAAGGACGTAATTATCGGGACATACCAGGGCATGGCAATCAGGTTTTCTGAAAATGACGTTCGTCCTTTAGGAAGGGTTACCAGGGGAGTTAAGGCAATAACGCTTAGGGAAGGCGACTGGGTTGTTTCCATGAGCGTGCCCGAAAGTGACAGCAAAATCCTTGCGGTAACTGAACTTGGGTTTGGCAAAAAAACCCCCGTTTCCGAATACAAAGTCCAAAACCGCGGCGGTATTGGCGTTACCACATATAAAATCAGCGGGGAAACCGGAAATGTTATCGCGCTAACTTCAGTATCCGACAAAGACGATATTATGCTTATAACCAGCGAAGGCACAATTATCAGGCTTGACTCGGCGGAAATTTCAACCATAGGCAGGAGCACAAAAGGAGTTAGGCTTATGAAGCTTGACGAAGGCGTGAAAGTTGTGTCTGTAGCCCGGGTTTCAAAAGAAGAATGAAAAAAACGGAGGTAAGTTATGGATTCCGACAGTTGCGGCCATAAGCAAAAAGTTAAGGCAAACACAAAAACCCCCCATATTATAAGGTTTTTTTACCTAAGGCCGTGAGTTTTTGCTGGTAAAAAGACTTAACAAATAATATGGAGGGCTGTATGTTATCCGAAATTCTTATCTTACTTGTACTTATATTTTTAAATGCGTTTTTTGCCGCAAGTGAAATTGCGTTTATATCGCTAAATGACAATAAAGTGCGCCATCAGGCGGAAGAAGGGGATAAGCGCGCAAAACTGATTATGGGGCTTTTGGACGAGCCCACGAAGTTTTTGTCAACAATTCAGATTGGCATAACTTTGGCCGGGTTTTTAGCTTCCGCTTTTGCTTCGGAAACCTTCGCGGCAATGCTAACACAGTGGGTTAAAGATTATTTGCCAATCCCGCAAAACGTGATAAAAACCATATCCATGATTATAATTACCGTGATTTTATCCTACTTCACCCTTGTGTTGGGCGAGCTTGTGCCAAAGCGGATAGGGATGAAAAAATCCGAAGCGATTTCCGCTATTGCCATTTACCCGATTTTATTCCTTTCAAAAATCACATCCCCCTTTGTAAAGCTTTTGACCCTTTCCACTAACTTTTTTTTAAGGCTTTTGGGGATTAACCCGGAAGACGAGGACGAAGAAGTGACGGAAGAGGAAATCCGCATGATGGTGGACGTGGGGGAAGAAAAGGGCACAATCCGCGAAGAAGAGCGGGAAATGATAAACAATATCTTTGAGTTTGACAATAAAGTCGCCGGAGATATTATGACCCACAGGACCGATATCGTGGCGGTGCCGATTGACTCCAGCCTTGAGGAAGTTTTAAAGGTAATAAGCGAGGAAGGCTACACAAGGGTTCCGGTGTATGAGGAAACCATAGACAACATTGTGGGGATTATAAACGCCAAAGATATATTAAGGTTTATCCAAAACGGGGTCGGAAACTTTTCCTTGAAAAATATTTTGCGAAAGCCCGTTTTTATCCCCGCGTCAAAGAAGGTTGACGAGCTTTTCTCCGAAATGAAAAAGACCAAAACCCACATGGTGATAATTATAGATGAATACGGCGGGACCGCGGGTATTATCACAAGCGAGGACCTGTTGGAAGAAATCGTTGGCAACATCCAGGACGAGTACGACGAGGAAGAGCCCGACTTTACAAAGATTGACGATAACACCTTTATTATTGACGGGCTTGCCCAGCTGGATTTGGTATGCGAATATTTGGATGTAGACCTTCCCGTGGAAGACTACGAAACCTTAAACGGGTTTTTGCTAGGCTTATTAGGAAGGATCCCGGAAGAAGGGGAAAAGCCCGTTGTGGAATATGAAAACCTCACCTTTAAAATTGAAGACGTGTGCGACAAACGCGTGACGAAAGTTAAGGTATATAAATCATAAAAGCTTTAGGCAAAAGCCTAAAGCTTTTTAATATTTTGGCCGTATCACGCCGGTAAGCTCAATCCCGAATTTATCTATAAATTCCCCAAAGCTTAAGGTGTCATAAAGGCCGCTATATATCAGGCATATTACATTTCCCAAGGGGAGGGAAGGGAGATGTTTTGCCACAATCTTAAAGGGTAGTGGCACATTAAAGTGGAGATGGTCCGTTTTTATTATATTGTGTAAGTAAGGAAGCTTATTCTGCACGTCAAAGACCAGATAGGTGTAAAAGTTAGGGATCTTGCCATCGGCGATACAGATTTTGGAGTTAAATGTGTTTGCCTTCGTGCATTTTACCGTAATCCCGAATTCCTCATAATAGTGCTCAATTTCTTCTTCAGGAAGGCTTCCTAACACAGTAAAATGCCTGATTATGTCCTTTAGCTCATCAATGTAGTAAAAAGCGTTATCTGACAAAATCAAAGCTTCCTCATTGGTGCTTTCAAGATAAAACATCTGGCAGGCCTTTTTCACGCATTTTTTAATAAAATGCCTGTATATTTGGGGAAAATCAACCAAGATAACGTCAAGATATGAAGACAGAGCTGATTTTTGCAAAGGGCCTGCTAAATAAACGGGATAAGACTTTGTAATCTTTTTTAAATTCTTTAAAAAACGCTTAAAGAAAAAGGGGTGTTTTGAAGACAAAAAATTCAAATCTGCGCCGCAAAAGGGAAGATGTACTAATCTTATGGTATTATTGTAAAAATTTATATCCTCAAAAACTATTTTATTTTTCACCAAACTTGCGTATAATAATCTTGCGGTGTGGAAGAAACTTTTTTCCCTATCCTCAAGCTCATATATAATCGAGAACATAGGACCACCTTATTCTTTTCTTTTTACTATATATACTAAAATACTCTTTTTAATATGATAAAAATAAAAAAATTGCAGGATTTTAGCGGATTTAAAACGGAAAATTAATTCTTAATTTGACAAATAAAAAAGGATAAAAATTTTTAAAAAAAACACTTGCAAAAAATAAGGACCTGTTGTATAATACTAAAAGTCAGCGGGGTTTAGCGCAGTTTGGTAGCGCACATGGTTTGGGACCATGGGGCCGGGGGTTCAAGTCCCTCAACCCCGACCACTAAATTTAAAAAAGTTATTGACAAATGAAAAAAGATGTGTTAAGATTAGTAACGCTCATTCGCTGGTGTAGCTCAATCGGTAGAGCAGCTGATTTGTAATCAGCAGGTTGCGGGTTCGAGTCCCATCACCAGCTCCAACTACATATGGGAGAGTTCCCGAGTGGCCAAAGGGGGCAGACTGTAAATCTGTTGCTTGATAGCTTCGATGGTTCGAATCCATCCTCTCCCACCAAGCCTTGATTTTTATCAAGGCTTTTTTTGTTGCCAAAAAAGTAGTTCTTTACTTTTTGCCGGGAAATATGGTAAAATTAGTAATAAGGAATCGAAAGAAAGGAAAGATTGTTATGTTTAAAAAAATAACAATTGCAATAGTTTCCGCATTGGCGCTTTTTGGCATAGCCGCCGCGTTAATTAGAGCGGTTTTAAAAACAAGGGAAGAAATATCATAACTTTCAAAGCTTTTCGCAATGTGCCCAAAAAGGCCCGCTTTTATGGTTAAGAAGCTGTTGTTTAGAGTATCAAGTCTGACATAAATGATAAAAAAAGAGCCGCAAAACGCGGCTCTTTTTTGCTAAACGGGCGGCATAGGAAGTGCCGCCTGTTTTTATATTTCATAAGGCAAAGCTGCGGGGAAGAGAGTATTTTTGTACCAGATAAATATCTTAACCTTTTCATATTCTCCCATATCAAAGCTAAAGGAAGAAGGCGCGCCTTTATAAACCTTTGCCCCGCTTGCCTTTAAATACTCAAGTTTTTTCCCGCTAATTCCCGCGGCGTAAATGATTACTTCCTCATCTTCATCCGCCAAAACGTCAAAGGTGAGTTTCCCGTCCTCATATTTTGCGTTTTCAACCCTTGCTGAAATTTCTTTTTTCACCTCAAAGTTTTTAGCAAAGAATATCCCTGCCCTGTATCCATGGCCTGCCCGGATTGTGAACTTGCCGATATCGTTTGCAACCGGCGCGTCCGAGCGGAAGGCGAATTTGTCAGCAAGAAGGATTTTCCCGCCCGATGGAGGGGTTACATACACACTGTATTGTTTTGTGTTTATATTCACTTCAATGTCTATGTGATAAAACTTGTTTACTTCGTAGTATACAGGGTTTGTGTAGCTAAAGCTTGCCCCGTTTCTTGCGTCCATTGTGCCGTTTGGCTGGAACCTTACCACAATGTTATAAGAATTGTAGTTATCGGGGTTTGTTGTGCTTGCGGTAAAGGCAAAAATCCCGTCGGTGAGTTCCTTAGTTTGCGCGTCAAAGGAAAAGGTAACTTTTCCGTAGTACGGCCCTATATTCATGTATGAAAAATCCGCTGTGGAATAGTGGGTGCTGAACACATCGCCGTATTGGGCCAATAAGTTGTCAAGTTCCCTTTGGGAAATCTGGATTACATACCCGTGCCGCGGGGTGAAGTTAAAGGAATACTCATTGTCGTTTAGCTGGCGGTAGTTTATAAAGTCCGTGGTTTCCACCAAGGCGTATTTCCCGCCGTTAAAAGGCGTTCCGTCCGCGGCGATGATGTATTTATTTGTGCCGATTATGTTATAGATATTTGACCCTTCCACGTCCATATCAACCCCGCTTGATGTCTTAAAGGGTATTCTTTCGTATTCCCTTCCGGTGTTGGGGTCAATGGCTGAAAACTCGCCGCTGATTTTATCGGACACTGCAATCCGCTTTCCGTCATAATACATTATGTAGCGGTCATTTACAGGGTCATAAATAATGTCCCCGTCAATGGCGCCCCCGATGCCGTCGGGCGGGGCCAGCATAAACTCAGGCTCGGTATAGGTTTTAAAATCCTTTGTGTAGTGCCGCCACATAACGGTGCCCCGCGGGTCCCCCTCGTTTTGGATTGCCAGATACACCATATATGCTTCCTTTTCAGGGCACCATATAGCCTGGGGCGCCCACGCGCGGTTACAGTTTTTAGTGGACTCAAAGTTTTTATAGTCAATATGGATTGTTTCTTCAATATGGATTAAGTCGGCGGTTTTAAATATAACAATGGCATGGTTGCTTGCCCAGCCAAGGGATGACCTCATGTCGGTGGCAAGGATATAGTAATACCCGTCCTGGCCTTTTAAAATAAAGGGGTCCCTCACACAGCCTGTGCCGACGGTTGAGATTAAAACAGGCTCGCCCCCGTTTAGGGCTTTAAAATTGTACCCGTCCTTGCTCACGCCGTAGTAAATCCGTTCTTGCTCAGCGGCGTTTCCGGTAAAGTAAACAAACAAGTACGCCGCCATTTCTTCTTCCGCAAAAACCGTTATGTCAAAGGTTTTAACCTTTTGATAATCCCCTTTGGTTATGGTGGCTGTGACAGTTACTTTTTTGTTTTCCTTTCCCCGCCTTACTTTGCCGTCCTCAGTTATAACGCTTGTGTCGCTGATTTCCCATGAAATATCGCTTGTGTATTTACCCTTTGTCTTTAAATCCAAATCATGGGTAAGCGCCCCCAGGTTATAGCTTAGGAATAAATTGTTGTAGTCCGCTTCGGCTATTTCTTCGTCGGTCATGTCATATACGCCTAAAATTTCTTCTTCCGTCAAAACCCTGTCATAGATTTTTACATTGTCGAAGCAGCCGTTAAAGTATTTATCCCCGCTGTAGAAGGATTTTCCCAAGTAAGATATAAGATTTTGCCCTAAATCCGAAATTTTAACGGTGACGTTTTTGTTTTCAACAATCTTTTCCCCGTTTTTGTATATGGCAATACGGTTGGGCTCCACAACGCAGATAATTTTCATCCACTGCCCGTTTTGCGGCCCCAACTGGTGGTTTTCCGCCTTTTGTTCTGCAGGGTTACTGTTTATGGTAATAGCCCCTTTAAGGCCTGTGGGCGCCACGTTTAAGAAGAAGTATTTTATGTTGTCAACGCCAACGGTGAAGGTGAAGTAGTAGTTTTCCGTCATGTAGGATAAAACGTCCATGGAAATTGTAAAGGTGTTTAAATTATCAAAAAACCCTCTGGGAAACTCAAGGTATGTGCCATATGAGCCGTCAAGCCTTAAAACCTGACCCTTTTGGGGGTCTGTTATGTATGTGGCGTTCCCGTAAAGGGTTGCGTTGTTGCCCCCTGCGGAATCCACAGCCTGATTCCCGATTAGGGCTTCGTCAAAGGAGTAAACCAATACTGGCCCCTTTAGGGAGCCGGCTTTTACGGATATAGCCGGATTAAAAAAGAGGCAAAAAGCAAAAAGCAAACTCAACATTTTCCGATACATTTTATTTCCCTCCTTATTTGAGAGTATTGTATAACAAAAAAAGTAAAAATTCCACTATAAAAAATAAGAAACAAAAATTTTTTATGCTAAAATATGCCCAAAACCATTTTTGCTTTAGGTTTTTTGCTTTATCTTGCGCCAAAAAACATATTTGACAAAGAAAAATAAATTTTTTGATTTAGGAATATAAATCAGTATGGCAATTTTTATAGTAATATGGTAAAATTTAAAAAACCATAGGGGAGGGGATTATTAGTGGAAAACACAAAGCGCGATATATTTAAAATATTGACCATTGTTTTTTATGTTTTTTGGGGGGCTTTAATTATACCCGTTTCAATAATGTCCTTCTTTGCGGGAATTTCCACTGTAATGCTTGCGGATAACCCGGGCGATAATTTTATAATTAATTCGTTTATTTCCGCGTTAGTAGCTTTATCGGCTTATCTTTTTTGGGGCGCGCCTTTTGCGGTGATAGGCTCATTTTATTTAGCTTTAGTTATTGGAGAAAGAATATCTTTAAAAATTCATTTTACATAATCCTTTTGCCCCTTTTATA